>JAQQAM010000121.1 GCA_028532905.1 Spirochaetales bacterium | reverse complement strand
ATACTCTGATGAAGGACAGAAAATTCGGGGATGCGGGGAACAGTATTGTTATTGAGGAATTCCTTGAGGGCGTCGAGGCCTCCATACTTTCTTTTTATGACGGTAAGACTATTCTACCTCTTTTGAGCGCCAAGGACCATAAGAAAATTGGAGAAGGGGAAACCGGACCCAATACAGGCGGGATGGGCGTTATCGCTCCCAATCCCTATGTGGATGAACGGGTTATGTCTCTTTTCAGCACAGAAATCATGGAGCCCACTATCAGAGGACTGGAGGAGGAGGGACTTCAGTTTGCGGGGGTGATCTTCTTCGGCCTGATGATTAATGAAAAGGGGGTATACCTTCTGGAATATAACCTTCGTATGGGCGACCCTGAAACTCAGGCGGTTCTCTCTCTTCTGGACTCAGATCTGCTGGAAATGGTTCAGTCAGCCCTTGGCGGGTCGCTGGAGACCTGCCGTCCCCGGTGGAAGGAAGGAAGCAGCTGTTGTGTTGTGATGGCATCCGGGGGATACCCGGAAGCCTATGAAAAGGGCAAAGTCATTAAGGGTACCGCAGACTGCCGGTCTTCCGTGTATATTGCCGGAGCGGAACTGAAGGGTGAAAACCTGATCACTTCAGGCGGGAGAGTTCTGAATGTGGTATCCACCGCTTCAGACCTGCAGAAGGCCCGCATAAAATGCTACGAAGATATGAAGTCCATCAGCTTTGAAAAAGCTGTGTACAGACGGGATATCGGTGGAGATCCTGTTCACTGATATTCTGATATAACAAGTGAAGCCCGGTATATCTCGATTTTTATATCTAGTGCCGGGCTTCGTTAATTTATAAAAAACCAAAAATAAAGAATGGATAAAATAGAATAAAGAGAGAGTATTTACTAATCTTTTCTTCAATAGTTTTTTACAAAAAACAACAAAATTGTATTTTTTTTATTTTTTTCAGTAAAAATCAAAGCAAAATCAACAGACTGCCCCTTTATTATTGTTTAATCAGCAATATCTGAATGTATAAAAAATACAATTTTGCTCACTTTTTTATCATATTTGTAAATAATGAATCATTGATTCTATCTAAAAATGAGTGAATAAATATGAAATACGTGATTAGAAGTTAAATAATTTTCGAAAAAATCCTAAAATTCCTGCAAACAGATGTTTTTTTGATCAGAACTCCCCCTTATTAACTAAACGTTGACAATTCACACTTTTAATCCTATAAAAATACATACCTTATAAAAGGTTATTACTAGCACAAGGAGAAGAAAATGAAAAAGATCTTAGCATTTCTGCTTATCTCTCTCGTTGCTTTCAGCGCATTCGCTGCAGGTCAGGGAGAAGGTGGAACTATTAGAATCGGTGTCGCAGGTGCTCACTCCGGAGACCTTGCTTCTTACGGTATCCCCTCAATTAAGGCTGCAGAGCTTGTTGTAGATATGTACAATGCCAATGGCGGAGTTCTGGGACGTCAGGTAGAACTGGTTATTGAAGACGATGTATGTAAGCCTGAAGTAGCTACAAACACAGCTGCCAAACTCGTAGGAGATGAAGTTGTAGCCGTAATCGGACATATCTGTTCCGGTGCCACCAAGGCTGCTCTGGGAATCTATAAGGATGAGAATATAATTACTATTTCTCCTTCTGCCACCAACCCCCCTCTGACCAAGAGCGGTGAGTACCCCAACTTCCTGAGAACCATCGCACCCGATGATGCCCAGGCTGATGTTGAAGTTTCTTTTGCTGTAGATACACTGGGACTCAAAAAAATAGCCGTACTTCATGACAAAGGTGATTACGGAAAAGGTTTTGCCGAGTTCTGTAAAGCTCAAATTGAAGCTAAATCCGGTGTAGAAGTTGTTCTTTACGAAGGTATCCAGGTTGGTGCTGTAGACTACTCTGCTATCATCAATAAAATTGGAAACTCCGGAGCTGACGGTGTCATTTATGGTGGATACCATCCTGAAGCTTCCAAGCTGGTCAGCCAGATGAAAAAGAAAAACATGGATATTCCCTTCCTGTCTGATGACGGTGTAAAAGACCCCACTTTCATCAAGGTTGCCGGTGAGTACTCAGAAGGTGTATATGCTACAGGTCCTGTAGATACCTCTTCCAACCCCATGGCTATCAAGGCTGTTGAAGATCACAAAGCCAAATACGGTGAAGAGCCCGGTGCATTCTTCCTGAATGCCTATGCTGCAACAATTGCTGTACTGAACGCTATCGAAAAAGCAGGAAGCACTGATTATGAAGCTGTTTCCGCTGCTCTGAGAAGTGAATACGTTGAAACCCCCCTTGGAAAAATCAGCTTTGATGAAAAAGGTGATGCCATTGGTGTAGGATTTGCCGTATACCAGGTTCAGAACGGTGAGTACGTAGAACTCAAATAAGTTTTTTAGAATCTACCTCTAAAACTATTCTGGAGCAGGTACATGTTATCTGCTCCAGGTTTTTGTTGAGGGGATTTAAAAAAGGAGTATTTTTTTTACATGAATCTTGAGTACTTTTTTTCCCTGTTTCTGGGTGGACTGACCCGTGGCAGTATCTATGCGCTGATTGCTCTGGGATACACCATGGTTTATGGTATTATTAAACTTATAAACTTCGCCCACGGTGAAATTTATATGATCGGGGCTTTCACGTCCCTTATTATCGGTGCTGCTCTTGCCATGAGCGGTATGAACCCGATCCTTATCTTTGTACTTGCCTGTCTGGCTGCCATTGTTTATTCGGCGGCTTATGGAATTACAATTGAGAGACTGGCATACAGACCATTGAGAAAAGCCCCCAGGCTTTCCGTTCTTATTTCAGCTATTGGTATGTCAATTTTTCTTCAGAATTACGTCCTGCTTGCACAGACTTCAGACTTCCTTCCCTTTCCCCTTGTTCTTCCCAACATGAAGTTCCTGAAGCCCATTGAACATATGATGACAACAACTCAGTTTTTAATCCTGATATCAACAGCGGTGGTTATGGTTCTTCTGACCATCCTGATAAAATTTACAAGAATGGGAAAAGCCATGAGAGCCACTTCCCAGGACAAGGACATGGCCCAGCTTGTAGGTATAAATGTGGATAGAGTCATCTCAATGACCTTCCTGATCGGATCAGCGACTGCTGCTCTGGGAGGTGTATTGATCAGCTCTCATATCGGACAGATTAACTTTTACATCGGATTTATTGCGGGTATCAAAGCATTCGTTGCTGCCGTTCTGGGAGGTATCGGAAGTATTCCCGGTGCTGTTCTGGGTAGTTTTGTTCTCGGTCTGACCGAGAGTTTCGGTACTGGTTATATTTCCAGTGACTATGAAGATGCTTTTGCCTTTATCATCCTGATCCTTATTCTTATTTTCAAACCTGCCGGACTTCTGGGCAGAAAAGAAAATGAAAAAGTATGATGTTAAAAAGAGAGATAATTAGATGATTACTATAAAAGACTTGAAAAAAGCATTTTTAAACGCTTTGTGGTTTATTTTTCTTACCTTTCCCATAATGGTTATGAAAGTAAACACAATTAATGACACTCTTATCTGGCGCTGGATGAATATGCTCTATATCGGCGTGGCTGCCTTCGTATTCACTCTGCTGGGCAAAATCTATACAGTCAGAAAAGCCAACCGGTCTGAAATTGTCAAACCCAGTCTGATTCAGATTGTTAATTCCAAAATGGAGAATAAGAAAGTCCGCTATTCCAGCCTTGCCGCTGTTGTTGCTATTGTTATTCTCTATCCTTTTCTGATGTCCATGTACCAGACCAGTATTATGACTACAGCCCTTATGTATGTCGTTCTGGGTCTGGGATTGAATATTGTTGTCGGTTTCGGAGGACTTCTTCATCTGGGATATGCGGCATTCTATGCTGTAGGGGCCTATACATACGGGCTTCTGTTCTATCACTTCGGATTGAATTTCTGGCTTTGTCTCCCCATCGGAGCAGTTTTTAGTGCCCTGTTTGGTATAATTCTGGGATTTCCCATCCTCCGTTTAAGAGGGGACTACCTGGCTATTGTAACTCTTGCATTCGGAGAGATAGTCAGACTGGTTCTGGAAAACTGGAATGAGTTCTCCTTCGGACCCAGCGGAATCGCAAATATTGCCAGACCCATGATCTTCGGACAGAAACTGAAACTGGCTCAGGTAACAAACTTTACATACTTCATTGCCGTCGGTCTGACGATTCTGACCATTATTGTTATCAGAAGAATGGAAAGTTCCAAAATGGGACGGGCCTGGGAAGCTATGAGAGAAGATGAAATTGCCTGTCAGGCCATGGGTATCGATATTACAAAAGCCAAACTCACAGCCTTTTCCATGGGTGCTGTCTGGGCTGGTATCATGGGTGTTCTTTTTGCCGCCAAAACAACTTTTATCAATCCCGCCAGTTTCACCACATGGGAATCTATCGTCATTCTCTGTGTTGTTGTAATCGGCGGTATGGGTTCCATTCCCGGAGTTATAGCAGGGGCTCTTATCTTCATACTGACTCCTGAATATCTGAGAGCTTTCTCCCAGTACAGAATGCTTATTTTCGGTATTGCACTGGTTGTTATGATGATCTTCAGACCCGGTGGTATTATTCCCAAAATCAGACGCTCCTACCAGTTTGCAGCTGACAAAGAAGAAACTCAGGAGGTGGAAGCATGAGCGATGCTCCCGTACTGGAAGTAAATGACCTTTCCATGGTATTTGGTGGTCTGAGAGCTGTTGATAATGTCAGTCTCAATATTAAAAAGGGCGAGATTGTAGCTCTTATCGGGCCCAATGGTGCAGGAAAAACAACTTTTTTCAACTGCATTACCGGTGTATATATTCCCACTCACGGCGAAGTTAAAATCAATACCTCTGAAGGTTCTGCCGTTCTGAACGGTTTAAAGCCCAATGTGATTAATGAGAAAGGTCTGGCCAGAACGTTTCAGAATATCCGACTGTTCAGCAATATGACCGTTCTGGAAAATGTAATGATCGGCCGGCATCAGTCTTTGAAATCAGGAATCCTCAGTTCCGTTCTGAGAACAAAAAAGAACAGAATTGAAGAACAGAAAGTCATAGACGACAGTTATGAAATCCTGAGGAAAATCGGGTTGGAAATGTATGTTAATGAACTGGCCTGCAACCTGCCGTACGGCGCACAGAGAAGACTGGAAATTGCCAGAGCCATGGCAACCAATCCCTTTCTCCTTCTTCTGGATGAGCCTGCCGCCGGTATGAACCCCCAGGAGACCAATGATCTTGTTGAACTCATCGAAAGACTGAGAAAAGAGGAAGACATTACAATTCTTCTGATTGAACATGACATGAGCCTTGTAATGACCCTTTCGGAAAGAATATATGTTGTGGATTACGGTAAAATGATCGCCACTGGAACACCCGAGGAAATCAAGAATAACAAGGAAGTTATCAAGGCTTATCTTGGAGAGGATATCGATGCTTAAAATAAAAAATATCAGCACATATTACGGAAATATTCAGGCATTAAAAGATATAACCATCGATGTTTCCGAGGGTGAAATCATCACCCTGATCGGTGCCAACGGTGCCGGAAAATCTACAACTCTGATGTCCCTGTGCGGGATTGTTCCCGTTAAATCAGGAAGTATTGAGTTTGAAGGTCAGGAAATTTCAAAGATGAATCCCGACCGGATTGTATCTCTGGGAATTTCTCAGGTTCCTGAAGGGCGGCGGATTTTTCCTCAGCTCTCAGTCAGAGAAAATCTGGATATGGGTGCTTTTCTGAGAAATGACAAGGATGAGATCAAAAAGGACATAGAGTATGTGTATGATCTTTTCCCGCGCCTGGCCGAAAGAAGACATCAGCAGGGAGGAACCCTCAGCGGGGGAGAACAGCAGATGCTGGCTATATCACGGGCACTGATGGCCCGTCCCCGACTGCTTCTTCTGGATGAGCCTTCTCTGGGTCTGGCTCCCCTGATTGTTCAGCAGATTTTTGATATTATTAAAAAGGTGAATCAGGAGAATAATACCACTGTTTTTCTGGTTGAACAGAATGCGAATATGGCTCTTAAGATTGCCCACAGGGGGTATGTTCTTGAGACCGGTAAAATCAGCATGACCGATGATGCGGACAAGCTTCTGGCTAATGAGGATGTCAAAAAGGCTTATCTGGGAATATAGACGATAATAATTCAATTACAATTTTTTATTGAAAATATAAATCCTGCCGGGTTTCACGGCAGGATTTTTTTATAATAGATCCGCAGCCAGAATAAGCTCAGGGACATCTTCATTTTCAAGAAGTCTTACAGACTCTCTTTTCAGGTAACCTGACATCTCTAATAGATAGATCAACCTGCTCCAGGGATAACCGGCATTGTAAATTTCAGTCTTCATAGATTCCAGTTTATCTGTGTTTTTCAGCCACAGATAGGTTACGGCTGTGATCCTGTCATCGGGAATAAGCCTGAGCATGGCAGGCAGGACGGTTGAATCAAGCCAGTAAGGGTAGGCTGCCCGTCCCATATAGGACAGATACCAGTAACTGAATTCAGAGCGCTCATCATAAAAATCCCTGACCATCCAGGGAGTATCATTCAGGAGAGTACTGTAATCAATCAGATAGGCGAAATCATCCAGCACCCTCTGTCTTGTTTCTGAAAGAATGGAGAAGGTTTCTTTCAGAAAATCTGCTTTTTCATCATCATCCCAGGCACTGTACTTTATCTCCTCATATATCCTTTGCAGGGCAATCTGATCTCTGTCGGACCAGAAGTTGATCTGCTGCATAAGCCAGTCCCTGTTGTCGATATTACGGCCAGGTAAGGGGTTATACAGATTAAAAGTATCCAAAAGGGAATTAAATTCATGTATACTTTGTGTAACGGATACTGATGCGGATTCGATTTGTGCCGGTGGAAGGACAGAGGTATCAGAACTGTTCTGTACGGGGACAGTGGTTGTACAGGATACTGTAATCAGAAGACACGACAGGAGCAGAATGTGTTTTTTCATTTTTTTACCTCCCGATTAATATGGTGCATAATTATAAAAAATACCATATTTCAAAAAAGAATTGACTAAATCTCATGACGCTGATAGATTATATATATAAAAAATAAGATATATGATTTGAAAGTAAATAACTGTATAAAGGATTATCTGTGGATTTAAAGAAAGTAGATGCAATAAACATACGGTATTCCGAACTGGCTGACAGTGACTGCTGTCTTTCCTGCGGTAAAGCCGTACAGTTTGCCGGGGCACAGCCTGGTGAAGTCTGTCTGGATCTGGGCAGCGGTCGGGGAAGTGATGTTCTCAGGATGGCGGAACAGGTTGGAGATGAGGGTTTTGCCTATGGTATAGACCTTTCAGACGGGATGATCCGGAAGGCGGAGAAGACTGCAAAAAAACTGGGGCGGAAGAATGTAGAGTTTATTCACTCAACACTGGATTCACTTCCCCTGAAATGCGGTTCCATTGATCTTATCATTTCAAACTGCGTTTTAAATCATGTCGCTGACAAGGCTCAGACATGGTCTGAAATATACAGAGTTCTTAAAACAGGAGGACGGTTCACGGTGAGTGACATATATGCCACAGAAGAAGTACCTCCTGAATATGCTGATGATCCCGTGGCTGTTTCGGAATGCTGGGCCGGTGCTGTGACAAGAGATGTGTATATGAAGCTTCTCGAAGATGCCGGATTTGAGCATATCAATGTACTGGAGGAATCCCAACCTTATGAAAAAGGGAAAATATCTGTGGTCAGTTTCACAGTTTCCGGTTTTAAAACCGGTGACTGTTGCTGTTAAATATTTGACAGGAGGTGGAAATTGAAATCTCTCATCAAGAAAAAAAAGGGTGATGTTAAGAAGACAGCTCAGTGCTGTGCGAAAATATCCCCCGTTGTGGCAGGATGCCACGACTGATTTTATCCGGGCCGCAAGGCCCGGTTTTTACAAGGACATTCAATGAGCTTAAGAAAATCCAAACATACATTTTACGGCCCTGTTAAAGACTCGGAGAACTGGTTTATTATCAACTCCCTGTCCGGTGAAGCTGATCTGATTGAATCAGATCTTGCCAGACAGTTTCAGGAGGATACCCTTCAGGATCCTTCTCCCTTCATTGAAAAGGGATACTATATGGATGAGGAGAAAGAGAGCTCTTTATTCAATTCTGCTTATCTGGATTTTGTTGATCAGCAGGATGATGGGGAGATACAGATATTCTATGTTCCTGACTATTTCTGTAATTTCAACTGCACCTACTGTTATCAGGAAGAATATGAAAGCTCCACAGCTGTAAAGGATCAGAGACAGATCATTGACGCCTTTTTTGACTATATAGATAAGACCTTTGCAGGCAGAAAATACTATCTGACCCTCTTCGGGGGAGAACCTCTGCTGGACACGGAGCATCATAAAAAGAATATTTACCACTTTCTGGACCGTGCCAATGAGAGGGGGCTTTCTCTGGCGGTGGTCACAAACGGCTATTCACTTGAATCCTATCTTCCCAGGCTCAAAGAGTCTTCCATAAGAGAAATACAGATAACCATTGACGGTCCCCGGAAAGTACATGACAAAAGACGTCCCCTCCGGGGAGGTCAGGGAACCTTTGACAGAGTATCAGATGCGGTCAATCTGACACTACAGGCCGGCCTCAGAGTGAATTTGCGAGCGGTCATTGATAAGCAGAATATTGATTCTCTTCCTGAACTGGCACAGCATGCCCTGGATCAGGGATGGGTGGAGTCGGAATTGTTTATGACACAACTGGGACGTAATTATGAGCTTCACAGCTGTCAGAAGGATCATGAGTACCTTTTTACAAGAATAGGAATGTACGAAAAGATATATGAGATGCTGAAGGAACATCCCCATATTCTGGATTTTCATAAACCTGCATTTTCCCTTTCCCGGTTTCTGGCAGAAGAGGGTGAACTTCCCAAACCTCTATTTGACTCCTGTCCCGGTGCCAAAACCGAGTGGGCCTTTGACTATACAGGTCATATTTATTCCTGTACGGCAACCGTTGGTAAAACCGGTGAAGAGCTGGGCCAGTTTTTTCCGGAAATCAGACTCAGTGAGGAGACAGTGGAAGAGTGGCAGGACAGAGATGTCTGTTCCATCGAAGCCTGCAGGGACTGTTCTGTTCAGCTGGCCTGCGGCGGCGGTTGCGGGTCAGTGGCAAAAAATAAAACCGGAAAGATACTGGCTCCGGACTGCCGGCCTGTCAGTGAGCTTATGAGTCTGGGACTGAAGACCTATTTTGAAGAATAAAATTAACCTGAAAATGGATTAAAAGGGGCCGATGGACCGGCGCCCGCTTTATGAGGAGAATCAAATGGCAGGAAAAATTAAAGAAATCAATGCAGCTGACTGGAAAGCTGATGTTATTGAAAATGGAAAGGTGGTTGTCGATTTTTATTCAACCGAGTGTCCTCCCTGTGAGGCTCTGGCAGCCAAGTATACCGCTCTCAGTGAGCTTTATGGTGATGATCTGACCTTTGTTAAGATATTCAGACAGGGAAACCGTGAACTCTCCGAGGAGCTGGGAGTTGTTAGTTCCCCCACCGTCCTGTTTTATGAAGACGGTAAAGAAATTGCCGAGAGGCAGTCAGGCGGTATTAAACGTTCAGCCCTTACGGCAGAACTGGATATTATGGTGGGTGAGACCAGAGCAAAAGAGATCAACAGCTCCATTAAAAGAATCACCACAGAGTATGATGCAGCCGTACTGGGAGGCGGACCTGCCGGTCTGACGGCAGCAACCTATCTGGGACAGGCTCATTTGAAAACCGTTGTTATTGACACAGCCCTGACAGGCGGATATGTGTCTACAACACATCAGGTTTCAAACTATCCCGGTTTTGTAGACCCTCAGCCCGGATTTATGCTGGCTCATTTTATGAGTGAACAGACAAAAGGGGCCGGTGTCGATTTCAGAGCCGCTGTGGATGTGACATCCATCGATCTGGCCAAGAAGGAGATTGTTGTAGACGGAGTTGAAACCATCCGGGCAAAGAAGATCGTTATAGCCACAGGTTCGTCCCCCAGACCCCTTGGACTGCCTGGAGAGCTTGAGTACAGGGGCAACGGAATTTCCTACTGTGCCACATGCGATGCCAAATACTTCGACGGTAAGGATGTTGTTGTTATCGGCGGCGGTAATTCGGCCATTGAAGAGTCTCTCTTTATTGCCAAGTTTGCCGATTCCATTACCATTGTTCATCAGTTTGATGAACTCCAGGCCAACAAAGAGGCTCAGAAAGAGGTCTTTGAGAATGAAAAAATCAATATCCTTTTTTCTCATGAGCCCCGGGAGTTTATCCGTAACGGCCCCATGGATATGTCTGTAAAAGTGGAGGATCTGAAATCCGGTGAGATGAAGACCCTCAATACCAACGGAATCTTTGTATTTGTCGGATTTATCCCCAATCTGGACGGTTTTCCGGAAAATATGGAAAAAGACGACTGGGGATATCTGAAAACAGATGAAGATATGAAAACCAGTATTCCCGATGTGTATGCAGCCGGAGATATACGGACCAAAAAATTCAGGCAGATTACAACAGCTGTCTCAGACGGAACCGTTGCAGCTATCGCTATATCAAAAGAACTGGGCTGAAAAAGCCGTAATGGAAAGTCAGACTGATCTGTAGACTTTCAGTCTGACTTTTCCTTCATCACTACATAAGGGGAGAGAAGAGTCTGCAGAAGGAGTTCCTGAACTTTCTGGACAATCCTGTGGTCTCAATCTCCTCCAGTGTTATTTCCCTGCATAACCGGGAATCATAAAGAAACTGCTCCTTCAGATTCTGGGATATTTTATTATCATAAAAAACCGCATTCACTTCATAGTTCAGTCTGAAACTTCTTATATCCATATTACAGGTTCCCACTGTGCTGACAATACTGTCCATTATAACCACTTTGGAATGGAGAAAGCCTTCGGTGTAGTGAAGGATTTTCACTCCCGCCTTCAAAAGGGGCTCAAAATAGGTAAAGGCCGTCCACCAGGCAATTTTTTTATCCGGAACACCGGCCATCATCAGGGTTATATCGATGCCTGACATGGCTGCCGACTCCATGGCTTTCATCATGGCCAGGTCAGGGATGAAGTAGGGACTCTGGATAAACACTTCATGATTGGCATTGGTGACCATATTGAATATAAGCAGCTCTATGGAGTCCCATTGGGAATCAGGGCCGCTCACAGCAATCTGAACGGGTGTGCCGCTGATATCTGCATGGGACTGATCCGGAAAAAAATCATCCTGCACAAGCATTTCATGACCGCAGTTGAACCAGTCTGTCAGAAAGATGGATTGCAGTATGGGCACACAGTTTCCTCTCAGACGCACGTGAGTGTCTCTCCAGGCCTTGAACGCCTTGCCGCCGTCAATGTACTCCATTCCGACGTTCATGCCTCCTGTGTAGCCTATTCTGCTGTCTATGACAACAATCTTTTTATGATTGCTGTAATTAATTTTCATTCTCGCCAGAAAACGGTTCAAATCCTTGAAATAACTGAATTTGACCCCCGCATCCCGCAGTTCTCTCTTGTATTTGAATGAAATACGGCCGAAAGAGCCGAGGCCGTCAAAAATAAGCTTTACATCAACACCGGAACGGGCTTTGCGGATAAGAACATCCTTGATTCTGTGCCCCAGTTTGTCGCTCTTCCATATGAAGTATTCCATATGAATAGACTGTTCCGCATTTTCCAGATCCGTAAGGAGTGTGTCGAACAGTTTTTCTCCTGAATAAAACAGATCTGCGCTGTTATCCATTGTGAGGGCTGCCTGATTCGAATTTAAAAGAAGCTTAATGCTCTTCATAACATCGGTCATGGATTCGCTGTCTCCGATTTCACTCTCTGACAGGAGGTCTTTCTGTGTCTCCAGAAGGGGCTTCAGCTTTTCGGCAAAAAGCTCCTCCGGTCTCTGAGGGATCACTTTGACCTTTCTCATATCAAGACCGATTAGAAGGTAAAGTATCAGACCCCAGACAGGGATAGCCATAATAAGCATAATCCAGGCCAGTGTAGATTCACTTTCTTTGTTGGATAAAAGGATGTAGGTGATTGCAATAAAGATAACTGCAAAGTTGAGGTAGTACAGAATATCAGGCAGAAATGAAAACATAAAACCTCTTTTTGGATAGATTCTGAAATAACCGCAGGGAGATATCAAAGGGTATACAACAATAATAATCTACCATTATTGAAACTTACAACTTCCCAATTAGTGTTTTTTTTGTTATTTTCTTGATCATTATGGAAGTATTTATTCTGGGAACCGGGGGAATGATGCCCCTGCCGGGAAGGAACCTGACATCCGTGCTTATGCGCAGAGAAGGGGATCTCTTTTTATTTGACTGTGGAGAAGGAACTCAAGTCTCCTTGAGAAAACTGAATCTGCGATGGAAAAAAATTAATAAAATTTTTATTTCCCACACCCATGCAGATCATATTACAGGTCTTCCCGGAATTCTGATGCTCTCATCCCAGGTGGAACGGTCAGAGCCATTGACCATTATCGGACCGCCCAAGATCAAAGAGTATGTTGAAAGCAGCCGTAAGGTTCTGGATATGTATGTGAACTATGAAATCATTGTTGAAGAGATAGCAGAACCTGAGAAGCCGGGAATAGTGTATGAAGATGATCAAATGGTCATTCGCTCCGTACCTTTAAACCATTCCAAGGTCTGTGTCGGATATATTCTGGAGGAAAAAGAGAGGCCCGGGGTCTTTTTTCCGGATAAGGCAAGAGACGCCGGCGTACCGGTCGGTCCGTTCTGGTCACAATTACAGAATGGAGAATCTGTTGAGCTGGAAGACGGCAGAACAGTACTGCCGGAAGATGTGATGGGTGAATCCCGAAAGGGGAGAAAGTTCAGTTTTGTCACGGATACGGCTTTTGTTCCGGAGCTGTCGAAAGAGGTTGCCGGTTCTGATCTGTTTATCTGTGAAGGAATGTTTGACAGATCTCTTCAGTCATCGGCCCGGGAGAAAAAGCATCTGACCAGCAGACAGGCCGCGGAAATTGCGTCTGCCGCCGGAGGAATTAAAAAAATGGGTCTGATCCATTACAGCCCCCGGTATACAGAGAAGGAACTGAAAAATCTGTTGAGGGAAGCCAAAGAGGTTTTTCCGGAAACCTTCCTGACACGGGACAGAATGACAATAGAAATTCCCTTTGAAGATTAATTAATCTGGTTCTTTAGATCATTAAATGTCAAAAAACCCGCCTGTTACGGCGGGTTTTCTGTTTTATACAAATCCCCGAAAGGGGATGATACGGTTTTTAGAAGAATCAGATCAGGAATTGTTGCTTAAATATTCTCTGAACTTTTCAGGGTCTGAACGGAAACCTACAATCGGATTTTCTTCATCTGCCTTGTTCAGTGATGTATCAGCCTCTTTGATAAGGCGTTTGCCGGTTATGAGTCGTCCGTTTCTGGAGGAAAGTCCGCATTTCAGATCATTGAATCCTGACTCTTTTTCAAGTTTCTTAATCAGGTTCTGCGCATCGCTTATAGCATCATCAAGATCTTTATTCGGGTCAATCATGGCAAGTGTATTGTTCCCGGCTTCGAATATCAGATCATGATAGCTGTATTCTTCCTTTACAATGGAAGTTATTTTATCCATATTTCCGCCTTCACCCATATCACGGATCATAAGCAGAACCAGGTCCTGATCAAAGGACGCCGACCGTTCCAGTTCCAGTCCAAGACGTTCCTCAAGGAAGGCTTCCCACCCCAGTCCTGTTTCAGGATTATAGAGGGAAGGAGCTGAATCATTATGGGCAGCTTCAATTTCGGAATCATCGAAATCAAGATCTTCTGAAGACATCTCATCAAAGAGACTCTCATCTTCAGGAAAATCGAAGTCATCATCAGAATCATCGGCAGCGGCATCAACCGGAATCTCTTCATGATCCATGCCAAGAAGATCTTCCTCCTCAGGGATATCGGGAATACTGTCTTCCAGGTTCAGGTCATCTTCAAACCCGTTGTCCGGATCATCTGCAAGATCGTCATCAAGACTTCCCAGATCCATATCAGAAGAACTGTCACCCAGGTCAAGATCATCCAGATTCAGATCATCATCCATGGAGAAATCGGAGTCGCCTACAGGCTCTTCGGATGGAAGGTCAAAGTCAAGATCCTCATCCATTGAGAAATCGGAACTGTCATCTGTCAGACTGTTTTCAGAAAAGCTTTCCTCCTGGAAACTGTCATCTCCAAAACTGTCTGCTCCCGGATCATCAGAAAAATCAGAGTCCAGAGAATCGACTGAAAAGCTCTGATCATCCTCGAAACTGTCAGAAAACTCGTCAGTTTCAGATTCAGATTGACTCCAGTCATCCTCTTCTTTTGCGGAGGGAGTTTTATCTCTGGAAAGACTGAATGCCACAATAAGTATCAGTGTAATTACAAAAAGGACAATCACCGCAAGGAGGGCTATTTTCAGAACATAGAAAATAGAGGCTCTGGGAAGCACTGTAAAAATAATATCAATGTTGCTCCCGGGTTTATTCTTCAACTGCAGGGGGACAGAGGCAATGCTGTTCGAAAAAGTGAGGCCCTTATAGTCAGGATTCTGTTCCAGTGAGGAAGACTCTTCATTAAGAATTTTAACCTGTCCGTTCCGACTGTAGAAATATTCAATACCTGTGTCATAAGAATAAATCGAGAGGGCGATGACATCCCTGTTTTCATTGAAAACCTGTTTGATCTCATCACCGAAATTCCTGTCATAGAGAGTTTCACTGGCTTCCAGTGAGCCTGTAACCCGCTGAACAAGAGCCGGAACTCGTTCTGAATTCTTTTCAGTATTAAACTGGCGCTGATTATAGAGGTAGTATGCAGACCATCCTGCAGTTGCTAACAATCCAAGAATCACTATAATTGTATGTACAGTCGTAATTGCCTTTTTCATAGTAAACATTATACGCAGAAATAAAGTTTTGTGCATTATTTTTTAGAAGGATTTTTATGGAACGAAAAAAAATGATGCTCCCCGATGGATGGTATCCCCACAATCCTCATCAGGCTGAAAAGCAGTTCATCCGGTGGAACAGTACTTTACAATCCCTAAAGGCATCTCCCGTTGCAGGCATTGCTCCCCATGCAGGCTGGGACTTTTCGGGATCCATGGCCTGGAGAATCATTAATGCCGTACCTCCTGACTGCAACCTGATAATCATTGCCGGCGGACATCTTTCAGAATCCGGTCCGTTTCTGGTTCAGGACTTCAAGGCTCTAGAAACCCCTTTCGGAGATATTGATGTGGATCAGGAGATGCTGTCAGTTCTCTGCAGTTCATTTGATAGGGACATATATGCAGACAATACTGTGGAGATTATGCTACCCATGATTAAGTACCTGTATCCTGAGATACCGGTACTGCCTGTGCGTATTCCTCCCCGGACAGACAGTATTGAATGGGGACGGGAAGCCTGGAAACAGTGCCGGCTCCAGAACAGGAACCCATTCTTTCTGGGCTCCACAGATTTAAGTCACTACGGATACAGATTCGGGTATACCGAGTATGGTACAGGAGCTGCGGCTAAAGATAAGGTGAGGGAGGAAGACAGAGCCTATTTGAATGATCTGGCCACCTTGCGCATTGAAGAATCTCTGGTCTGTGCGAATCAGAGAAAAACAGCCTGCTCCGGGGGAGCCGCGGCGGCGGCTGCTGCCTTTGCTGAGGCTGGGGGTATATCAAAAGGGGAAGTGGCTGATCATAAGTACAGTTATGAGGTTTTCGAATCAGAAGGAGATTTTGTGGGATACGGTTCCCTTATCTACTGATTGTTTTTCTTTTTAAAAGATCAAGTGTCCATGTTCGTGCCTGATTCAATGCGATGGATCCGGAATCTGTTTTCTTTCTGAAATGGGCGGCTGCCGGTAGAATGGACAGTAGAATCTCTTTCTGGCTGTTGTTCAAAGAATCCAGGAATTCGTTTATATTCTCTTTCATCTCCGGCAATTCCATCACCAGCCGGGCATATTCCTTTAGAAAATCTTCTCTGTTTTGAAAGGATTGTCCTGCACTCATCATTCTGAATTCATTACTGGCCTGTTTTCTGATTGTATTGAAGTGCAGGGCTACTCCGTCTCCCCGGATATTATTAATGTGAGCAGACATACTGTTCCCCTTTCTCTCCAGGCTGTTTCTGTAGTGAATCATGGGCTTGGAGATATACCGGAAACCCTGTTCAAAAACTTCCCTGTTCAAGGTTTTGTTGTGGAGAACAAAATCGCAAATCTGACTCTCAATTCCTGAAAGCCTCATGCTTGATTTATGAAAATAGGGATACACATAAGTGCCTCGGGCATAGGGTTTGCCAAAAGGATAGGAGAAGTCTGCACCGTAAAGATCTATTTTAACAGCTCCCAGAGACTCCGCCAGGCTGAGGGCCGCATGAGTCACGTTACCTCCTGATGTATCAATTCTGGGAAACTCTCTGAAATTTCTGCTCACATAATTGGAAAAGGGATGATCGCTGGTAAAGAAAAAGCATCGGTCTGCAATTCTTGTCAAAAAGGGAGGAGATGCCAGGTCAAGAACAAGAGGGATTTCCTTGGGATATCCTTTCATAAAATGATGATAGCTGATGTGCTGGCAATCTATGGATATGACAAGGTCCGGTTTCAGTCCGTTCTCCAGAAGAACGGGGAGGGATGTATCCGTGGCAATAAGAGTTTTTCCATCTCTATTTTTGATCAGGTGGGACATCTGCTTCTCAAGACCAGGACCTGCTGCCGTAATGATGGCTTGTTGCACCGGTTTGAGAGTGACTGTCGTTTCCTCTGATGCTTCAAGATTGGTTACAGTATTGATGAACCATTTTTTTCCGAAATGAGTCTGTACCGTATAATCATCCGTTATGGCAGATATGGACTCCTGCACGGTCTCTGTAATTTTTATATAGAAATCAGAATCCATATCAATTCGGGTCCTCAGACTTATGCTCTGTAAATCTCCGGACAATACAGGTATGTATTTAGCCAGGAGAAAACTTTTGAAATCCATGGGATTTTCAGATATCCAGAGTCTGACTCTTTTATCAAGGAAAAGTGTACTTAAGTCCATATGTGATAAAATTGACTTAACAAGGGACGGATCATTTTCAATTATCACCAGACTGCTCAGATCACTGTTGCTCAAAAGTGGTGTCAGGTGATAGGCGCCTCCCAGGCCGTAGGCAAGGATCATGCCGCTTTTACTGTATTGCTGAGAGAGCCTGTGGCCCTCCCGGACAGGATTGAAGCGGGAATGAAGGGGTTTCTCATGAACTGCAGGAACAGCTGTCCCTTCGCGGGAGGTGATGACAGAAAAATCAGAACAGAGGGGAGAACGGGAAATCAATGCGGCGGCTTCAGATGAAGTGGCTGCCAGACAGAGAAGGTTTTTTTCCAGTAATGTGCTATTCATTGGCAATCCGGTAAATCTTTTGAACAAGATAATTCATTTTATATAAAAAATCGTCTTTTGCAGAGGGGGAGGAGAAACTGTCCCCCGATGATGATAAAACTGCAGATGGAAAAACTTCACGGGTAAACTGAATCAACGATTCAGGGAGTATTCCGGTGTCAGAATAACGGGCCGTCATACCTGATAATGATTCAGAAAGAAGGGACAGCCGGCGGGACCGTTCATTTCTGTCAGGGTAGGTTACTGGTGTGCCGAGTTTAATCTTATCATCAGAACATATTCTTCTGTCGGGAATGTTCTTTGTTTCCTGAATGGGTAGAGTCACCGGTGAGTAGGCGAGTCTGTACACTCTATTCTGGAATACCTGCTGTCTGAACCAGGAGGTATAGGTATCCATATTACGGCTGAATCTTTTTCCTCCGGAATAATCACTGCTCATTGAAACAGCTCTCTGATAATAACAGTTATATCCCGGATTCAGACGGTTTTCAGGCTGAAGAATCAGAGGTGTAAAAGAGTGGGGGGCTGCATGCATCTTTATATCATCCAGACAAAAATCCAGACCGGCAATATAGATATTCTGAGGGCATCGATTCATGAGAAAATGAAGGGCTGTTGCGGCCACTGTGCCCATTTCCGGAACACGGGTCAGTTCATTTTCCCTGAGCAGCAGGTTTTCTGTAAAAGTATTCTGATTGAGTCCGCATAGGGTGTTGCCGGGATGGCCCAATGACGAAATCAAGGAGCTGACAACAATTGTTTCTTCAGGCAAATACTTCAGATGTTCACGGGCATAATAACCAGGATCAGTGGTAAACACTAAATCGGGAACAATATTATAATGCTTCAGAGTGCAGAGGCTGGAAGGAAGAGCTGCAATGGTATAACTGTCACTCAGTTCAGAAATCCGGGAGAGATATGGTTCCAGTCCCGGTCCGGAAGCGGCAAGAATAACCGGAGTGTTGATGGATTCAATAGTGTTGTGAAAATCATTGAACTTGAAATTCACAAGACTGTTCAGAAACCATTTCAAAGCAAAGTGATTTCCCGTCATTTCAGAGCCCTGAATGATTTTTAAGGTCTCAACTATTTTCTTAAGAATCCTGTTGTGGTGATTTTTGAATATCTGACTGGATGAAGGAGTTTCCAGAATATTGATATCCTTAAGTTTGCGGCCGGAGAACAGGGCAGACAGAAAAGAATCAGGATTTTGATTCCCGGTAAAGAGAAAGGATTTGATTCCGTCTGTCAGCCCCTCCGAACGGCAGTATTCATAACATTCAGGGCTGTAAAACAGGACGGCTATGTTTTCTCTGCTGTACATTGAAAGCAGAATCTTCAGGCTGTATCCCAGGCCTGGTTCCAGCACAAGGATTAAAGAATCATCTGAGGGATTATGTTCTGAAAGAAAAGACTCTACCAGTCTTTTGGCTTCATTTTCCGGATCATACTTTGAATGGACGTATTTTCCATTGATAACTGCGGTGAGAGAGCCGTTTCTGCTGGTCTCCAGATCCATTTCAGATCAGAGCCTTAATCAATTCGTCCAGTTCTTCATCACTTTGAGGAACATCATACTCCTTTGTTGCTAACTCGGGAGCGATTGTCAGATCATGAAAAAGAAGAGGCAGGGAAGAGGACAGTTGATGAATGAATAAGCTTTTATCAGGAACTCTATTTTTGTCCAGTATCATCAGAATCCGGTCTGTGTCGATACCCAGAACTTCCTGACCCGAGCCGGCCATTGTTTTGAAAACCCGCAGGATCTCATTTTTCAGATTAATAATGGAAAGCCCTTTTTTCCGACTTAACAGCTCTGAAATAAGGGGTTTGAGATTCACTTCAATAATAAAAACATCTCTACCGGAAAGTCCCTTGAATGTTGCCAGCAAATCCTGCTTTCCGGATGTTCTGGTTTCTGTATTATCCTGCCGAGAGAGAGCTCTGCGGCTGTTATACATTTTCTGGGAAAAATCTGTACTGATCCGGTTAAACAGAGTCATGCAGTCATCAGGTATCATACCCTTCCAATCACTGATCATTATAAGAGAATAAATCTCATTAGCATGAAAAAAAGGAAGCCAGAAAATTTCTTCAATGAGACCGAATTCTCTTGAGGACATGAAATCCTTCAAAAATGAAACAGCTTCGGTACCCCGTGTGGATTTTTTGTCAGATTGCATAGAAGTAAAGGCTGAGTTCTGAGTTGAGTTGGCATCTAGCCGCAATCTGTTTGTTGTGGTTTTATCATACCCTGTTGAGCTGAGACAGTTGTAGGAATTGTCATGTTCAGATTTTAAAAATACAGCTCCCTTTTCT
>JAQQAM010000120.1 GCA_028532905.1 Spirochaetales bacterium | reverse complement strand
AGTCAAACACAGGGGCTTTCTCTGCAGCCTGTTCCACAACATCCTCCAGAACCTCCAGATCTTCAATCTCTCCGGGGACTTCCGGTTTAAACCAGTTTTTCAGAACCGGCTGGAGATCTTTATTCTTGAAAGGTTTGGGAAGAAAATCATTCATACCGGCCTTGAAGCACTTATCCTGCTCCCCTTTCATAGCATTGGCGGTAACAGCAATAATGGGGATTTTCAGTCCTTCTTCCCTGATGAGCCGGGTGGATTCGTATCCGTTCATAACGGGCATCTGACAATCCATAAAGATAAGATCCGGTGAGTCGCTTACTGCCTTTTCCAGAGCCTCTTTCCCATTCTCCGCCAGTATGACCGAGTATCCCTGTTTCACAAGGATGGATTCAAAAAGTTTTCTGTTGACCGGATGATCCTCAGCAATAAGTATAAGACCATCCTTTTTGTCACTTTTCTGTGAAACGTCTTTTTTCTCCATAGTCCCCGGCTCCTCCAGTGCCTCAAGATCCTCAAGCTCCTCCAGTTCTTCCAGATCCCCCACATCTGCCTGTTCGGGAAAGAGGGCCAGAATACATTTGTCCCACAGATCCCTTTTCCGGACGGGTTTGGTAATATACGCCGAAAACCATCCCAGAAGTTTCATCTTGGCTTCTTCTGTTCCCCTGCCCTTGAGTGACATGAGAATCATCTTGGTCTCCGACAGATCGGAGGAGGCCCGCACCTCACTGGCCAGCTGCCAGCCGTCGACCTCAGGCATCATCTGATCGCAGATAACCAGGTCATACAGAGAGGTCGTCTCATCGAATTTATTCTGCATACAGGAGATGGCTTCTTTTCCCCCTTCCGCCAGCTCAACATCACAGCCCCAGCTCTTCAGGTAGGAGGCGAGAGAATCCCGTATCACCAGGTTGTCATCCACAAGGAGAACCGTCAGATCCTTGAGGGTCTCCCCGAACTCGAACAGGGGTGAAACGGTTCTGTAGGGAACAGACCGGGGAAAGGTCAGGGTGAAGAAAAACTCAGAGCCCACACCCGGTTCACTCTCAACCTCCAGGTCTCCCCCCATCTGGGCGACCAGATTTTTGGATATGGTAAGGCCCAGACCGGTTCCGCCGAACTGCCTTGTGGTAGAGGAGTCCGCCTGGGTAAAGGCTTCAAAGAGCCGGTTTTTCTTCTCTTCGGGAATACCGATGCCGCTGTCCTTCACCGAGACTTTGATGGTCACGGATCGGGCATTCTGATCCACCCGGGTCAGATTGATCATCACCTGGCCTTTCTTCGTGAATTTGACGGCATTGTTCGTCAGGTTCACGGCGACCTGCCGCAGCCTTGTGGGGTCGCCTTCAATGAGAAAATCTGTCCCGGGCTCGGCATAGAGCCCCACATCCACACCCTTTTTATGGGCTTCCAGAGCGATAAGATCCACCGATTCCTCCAGCAGTTCCTGGAGGTTGCAGGCCGTGTATTCCAACTCCAGCTGCCCGGCCTCTATCTTGGAAAAATCCAGAATGTCGTTTATCAGAGAGAGGAGAACATCCGCTGAAAAACGGATCTGGGAACTGTACTCGTCCTGTTCCTGGTCCAGCTTTGTCAGGTTCATCAGCTCCGACATACCGATTATGGTATGAATAGGAGTCCGGATCTCATGACTCATATTGGCCAGGAATTCCGATTTGGTTTTTGTTGCCTGTTCAGCGATGTCCCGGGCTTTCTTAAGATTCAGCTGGTACAGATGCTGTTCGGTGATATCCTCTTCCAGCATGAAGATTCTGGAATCCTGACTGCTCCGGGTGAGCTTGACGGAAAACCATCGTTCGTTGGATGTGTTGTCGGGAACGACAACAATGATCTGGTCATGGGGTCTGTTGTCCTTCAGAAAAGCTGTTAGAAAATCCTGCCATTCTTTCCTGACCGCTTCATAACGGAAGGTCAGACTCTCCCCCCACTTCCTGAAGTGAAATTTCAGCCGTTCATTGCCGTACAAAATTTTGCCATCACTGTCCAGAACGGCGATGGCTCTTGGAAACTGATTGAACAGCTCCTGCCAGTTTATGCTTTTCTTCCTGCTTTCAGACATTTTTATTCCGCATACTGATTAGCCAGGACATCGATTACTTTTTCGAGAACACCCTCCGGCTTAAGAGGTTTGATCATGTAACTGCTTACACCAAGTTCTTTTGCCTTCAGCACACTCTCTTTTTTAGTGAGGGCTGAAAGAATAATCGTAGGAATCTGAATGGAATGACTTTTCAAAAACCCCATGACCTGAAACCCGTCCATACCGGGCATCATCAGATCAAGGAGCAGAAGATCAAAGGTCTTTCCCGCCAGGTCACTGGTAAAATCGGCACCATTTGAGTAATAGGTCATGGACCAGCTTGTCTTTTCGCTGGCCTTACCGATAATCTTGTGGACGATAAAATCGTCATCCACAACGGCAACCTTCAGATTCCGGCTTTTCAGACCTTCTGAAATATTTCTGCCTTCATCCTGAAAATTCAGCTGAAACGCTTCATTCCTTCTCTGGTCATCCTTGGAAGAAAGGAGTACTTCCTGAACCCCGTCCTGTTCGGACGTCATGGATTCCATACCCTTGATCCCCAGCAGTCCGCTGACGGCTTTTTCCAGAGAGGGGGCAATCTCAATATCTTTATAATCCATATGGTATTTGATGTAGTTTTTAATCTCATCATCCAGAGTCAGTATCCGGACCTGCCTCAGGGAATCCACAAATTTTTCAACTTCTTCCAGAAGGCGGTCCAGCTTGGGTTTGTCTTCGGGACGCATCTGAATATCGGTCATAAGAATCAGAATACGGGGGTACTGGACCTTGTAGAGCTTCAGCAGCTCGGCAATCTTATACTGCAGGAGACTGATCTTCTCATTGTTGAAGCCTCTGGCAATTTCTATGAAAAGGATCTGATCATTCAGATGGGCATCCAGAAGGCAGGGGGTTTCATCCACCCTGATATCCACACCCAGAAGTTCAGACAGGGCCGACAGAAGGGCATCGATTTTGATGGGTTTATTCAGAAACTTCCTGACACCGTAGGGGGCTACCTCCAGGATTTTCTGCCTGTCCACACTGCCCGAGCACATGATAACCGGCTTATCTTTGGCATTGGGATCCCGCATCTTGTCTTTCAGCACATCAAT
Organism: Spirochaetales bacterium; assembly: GCA_028532905.1. Lineage (GTDB taxonomy): Bacteria > Spirochaetota > Spirochaetia > DSM-2461 > DSM-2461 > Oceanispirochaeta. The sequence continues at coordinate 3,701 of JAQQAM010000120.1, read as the reverse complement.
ACTGCTTTTCCGGGAGAGCATATAATCCATAATTATGACATCCGGCATAAAGCTTCTTATCTTGGACACTCCGTCCAGACCATTGATAGCGGTGGTTACATCAAAGCCGTAACCCGCCAGCTGAGTCTGCATAAACTCACGGTACATGGAGGCATCATCTATTATTAGAACTTTTTTCATCAACTGCTGCCCTTTTCAAGCCTATTTAAATATACACTTTAATTAACGGTTTTAGAAAGGGATTAATTAAGAGCTGTATTTTATATGATTTTACCTGAAGGATTATGTATTAAAGAATAGATTGAATCTTTCGGCTTTTCAAACCATAATCCTCTTATGGAAGAGTTTTACTGCCGGGGGAAACTGAGCTCTATGACTGTCGAGTCAGTCAGACCCGACCCGGAAAAGCCGGCGGATCAGGAAGAACAGAGACTCTTTGTTGCAAAACTTTTTTATGACCACAGCGGTCTGCTGATCCGAAAACAGGAAGCCCGCAAAACAACATTCTACCACTACAACGATGAGAACCTTCTGGAGAGGGAGGTGGAAGTCAGAAACGATGAGCAGATCAGCCGGGAGCGATTGTACGGCTACTCTGCAGGCAGACTCTTAAGTGAATCACAGGGTGATGAGAAAATAACCTACCACTACAACAACCGGGATGTACTGAACTACACCACCACATGGAACGGCGACATACAGGAATCGGTCTGCTCCTACGGTTACGATGAACAGCAGAACATCATCCTGAAAGAGATACGGGATCCCGAAGGAATGCTTTTGAGATCCTGCCGGTACAAGCGGAATCTCCGGGGACTCATATCCAGGGAAACCGTCATTAATCAGGAAAATATGATTCTGGATCAGACCCGATTTGAATACCCCGTTTTTCACGGTGAGAACTGGCTGAAAAGAGAAGGGTACCGGATAGAAGAAAAGAAAGAGCCTGTTCTTATTGAGATCGTTTACAGAAATATATCCCTGGCTGTATCTGAAACCGGAAAGAAGCCTCATCCGCCGGCAGCAGAAAAGCAGCTTCATGAGGAACGGCCTCCTGAAGATCAGCTCCCGGATGACACCAGCATTTCCCTTCCTGACAAATTTGCGGATTCAGAGCCCCCTGGACACTCCCGTTCATCTGATGCCCCGGGCAGCAGAGACAGGGGTAATGAAGTCCGGGAATTACTCTTTAAAAACGGAAAATACAGTGGTCCGGTCAATGCCGAAGGCACACCCGAGGGAACCGGCGAGTTCTGGGGCAGCGATGGAAGCCGTTACAGCGGCGGATTCCATCAGGGACTGATGGAGGGACGGGGGAACCTGCTTCATAAAAACGGCAGCAGCTATACCGGAGAGTTCCGCCGGGGTCTGCCCTGGGGGGAAGGCGAGTGTATATGGCCTGACGGAAGCCGTTACAGAGGACAGTTTCTCAAAGGTGAAATGCACGGAATCGGAACATTTACCTGGAGCGACGGAACAAGATTCACAGGACTCTTTGAACATAACAAGAGTACGGACCAGGGCCTGCTGGAAAATGCACGGATCCCGGGAGGTGAGAATTGAAGTTTAAATGCCTTATACTGGACCACGACGACACATCTGTTCAGAGCACTCCCCATATTCACTATCCCGCCCATATTGAAGTGATGCGGCAGCTCCGCCCGGGACACCCCCCGGTCTCCCTGGACCAATGGTTTCTGAAAAACTTTTCCCCGGGGATTATGGAGTATATGACCGGAGAACTGGGTTTCTCAAAAGAGGAAGTGGCAGAGGAGTACCGGATCTGGAGGGAATTTACAAGCAGTCATATCCCCCCCTTTTTTCCGGGCTACCTGGAGATTCTCAAAGAATACAAGGAGAAAGGCGGAATCATTACGGTGGTGTCCCATTCCGATGAAGATTTGATCCGCAGGGATTACCATCATGCGGAGGCGGGAGAACTGCCCGAGCTGGTCTTCGGATGGGATTTTGATGCGGAAAAAAGGAAACCCAACCCCTGGCCGGTTCTGGAGATACTGAAGCACTACAATCTCAAACCCGAAGAAGCCCTGATTCTGGACGATCTGAAACCGGCTGTAGAAATGAGCCGCCGGAGCTCCGTTCCCATCGCAGCGGCAGGCTGGGGACACAGCATCCCCGAGATCAGGAACTATATGCAGAAGCACTGCCGCTATTACCTGGAGAGTGTGGAGGATTTCAGGACTCTTTTACTGTCCTGAGAAAAGATTCAATTTCCTCTCTGGTCTTCGCATCTCTGCTGACAAAGCGGCCGGTCTCCTTCCCTGCCCGGAAACACAGGAAGCTGGGAATCCCGAAAATATCCTGTTCCTGGCAGAGGTCCAGAAACTGATCTCTGTCCACGGAAATAAAATCAAATGTGTCTGAAAATTCCTTCTCCAGCTCCGGCATTACCGGCTTGAGAACATGACAGTCCGGACACCATTCTGCTGTAAACAGGGCACATAAATTTTTATCAGACTGAATGGCCGAGTCGAATTCGCTTCTGTCTTTTAATATTTTCATTGCATCACCTTTAGGGATATAATTATTTTCAGACTGTACAATCAGTCCGAATTGCTTACAATATATTTATACATAAATCCTATTGTTCTGATCTACAGACTATTTAAAGATAAGCAATTCTGCAGGAGATGAAAAATGTTTGATCAAATAACTTTCAATAAAGCCGAAGGCGGCAGGACAGACAAAAAAATAACTTTACTCGGATTGACGACATGCAGCTTCTGTAAAAAAGGGAAACAGTTTCTTGATGATAACGGATTCAGCTACGATTACCTGTTTCTGGATAAGATTGATCCTGAAGTAAAAAAGAAAATGAAAGAGGAGTTTTCTGAAAAATTCAACAAAAGGCTCAGCTACCCCACTCTTATCATTGATAATGAGGAGATTCTGACCGGATTTATCCGGATTGCCTGGGAACAAGAACTGCTGGGAGAAGAGTAATCAGATGCCCGATAAACAGATCAAAGATGTGTACACCTTTCTGAATGCCGTCAGTAACAAACAGAACCTGCTGCTGAACCCGGATGCCGATCATGTGGAATCCATAGCAGAAGGGCTGATGGAAATGTATAACAGTCTGGGATACTACTGCTGCCCCTGCCGGGAAGCCTGGGGAGAAAGGGAAAAAGACAGGGACATCTGCTGCCCCTGTGATTACTGTAAAGATGATATTGAAGAGTTCGGACAGTGCTACTGCGGCCTCTTCATTTCAGAAATCAGCCGGAACAGGGAGCTGGGCTCCATACCTGACCGGCGGGATGAAGATCTGTACCCTTAGGATCAGTCTTCAGGGATATCACCCATTTCTCTGAGTTCTGCCAGTGCGGCATTTTTCTCTTTTACCCTGGTTTTCTTTACAGCCTTTCTCAGAACATTGTTCCACTGTTTTTCGGGCTGTTCCTCTTTCAGTTCCTCCAGAAGGATCAGGATGTCTTCACTGGATGCAATATTATATATTTTTTTATCATCATGAAAAAAAAGATCCGCCAGTTCGTTGATGAAATCACCTACGGTTCGGTCGCTTTTATCCATCTTTCTTTGAAGTACTTCCTGTTTTTTTCTGGCTTTTTTCAAATCCCGGTCTTTCCGGGCTAAATCTGTGCTTTTCATAATCTACCTCACTTAAAAACCGCCTAGAAATATAACGCTAAGACCGGAAGAAATCAACAGCCATCAGG
>JAQQAM010000119.1 GCA_028532905.1 Spirochaetales bacterium | reverse complement strand
TCATTTCCACCTCTGCCATTATCGGGTTCGGAGGTATTTCGGCCCAGCTGGGTATGGGAATGATGTTTCTGGCCATGCTGACCATCCTGGTGGGAATCTTTATCGCTTTTGTTTTTTTCGGAAAACCCACCAGAAAGCTGGGACATGAACTGGATGCCCACACCTTCCCCCAGCTGATGAATAAACGGTACGACAGTCCCTATCTTCAGAAACTGATGGGCTCACTTATCTTTATCTCCATGCCCTTTTATGCGGCATCCGTTATGATCGGCGGAACCAATATGCTCAGTGAGTATTTCGGCATCAATGCCAATGCGGCCATTCTGATTTTTGTTGTTGTAGTCGCCGCCTACACCCTGACTGGGGGCCTGAAGAGTATTATGTATACCTCTGCTATGCAGGCGGGTATCCTCTTTCTGGCCATGATCGGACTGATCTTCACAGCCTACACCAATCTCGGCGGCGTGACTGCTGCCCATGAAGGACTGACCGCTTTATATCAGAAACCTGATGTTCAGGAGGCTATGGCCAAACTGACAGCCGGAGGATTCAGGGGATGGACAGCCATGCCGGCGGCGGGATCTCCCATCTGGTGGTCTCTGGTCAGCTCTCTCATTCTGGGTGTGGGTATCGGCGTACTGGCACAGCCTCAGCTTATTGTCCGCTTTATGACCATTAAATCCGGCAAGGAACTGAACCGGGCCGTACTCTCAGGAGGGATTTTTATCCTCTCCATGACGGGTGTTATTTTTATGGTGGGGGTTCTGTCCAACAGCCTGCTGTATGAACGATTCGGTCAGGTGGCCTTCAGCTATGTAGGCGGAAAAGTAGATAAGATCATTCCTGTCTTTATTACTAACTATATGCCTTCCTGGTACGGGGCTCTCTTTCTGATTGCCATGGTTGCCGCGGCTATGTCCACTCTCTCCTCCCAGTTTCATACCATGGGAGCAGCCGCCGGAACGGATATCTATCAGGTGATCACAGGGCGGGAAGACAAGGCTCTGACCGTAAACCGCTACAGCACCTTTCTTGTGATTATTATCTCTTCACTGATTGCCCTGTTGTTTACCCATTCGGAAATGGGGAATGCCTTTATTTCCAAGGGAACCATCCTGTTTTTTGAGATGACCACAGTGTGTTTTCTGCCTCCCTATTTTGCCGCTCTGTATTCGAAAAAGGTGTCCCGGCGGGCGGTGGAGATTCAGGTTACAGCCGGTGCCGTTCTCTGGCTGATGTGGAGCCTGTTACTGGGACCCAACGCCAAAGTTCTGGGGGTCTGTCATCTGATATTCGGAAAGTCTTCTCTTATTGAAGGAAGCAAACTGGCCTCCGTGGGGGCTACTGTTGCCATACTGCCTGTTTCAATTCTGATCCTGGCCGTTGCCGCAATGGCTGAAAACCGGCAGCCCGCAGCAGGAAAAGTAGCGCTGGAGTCCTGATACATCCCCCCCTCTCCAATGGAGGGGTTAAGGGCATAAAAAAACCGGGCTTATCAGGCCCGGCGGGATTTCTTTCGGCCGTGAACACAAACGGCCTTTCCCCCTGCCGGCGCGTAACGGCAGGGGATCTATTTAAACTGCCTATCCTTTTACCTTGACGGCCAGGGGGGCAGGCTTCTCCTTGCGGGGAAGTTCCAGGGTGAGAAGACCGTGTTTCATTTCGGCTTCAATTCTGTCACTCTGAAGATCTTCAGGAAGCACAAAGCTTCTTTCAAAAACAACCTTGTCTTCTTCTTTCTTCTTTTCAGCTCTTTCAAGGGCTTGAATGGTCAGCAGGTTTTCCTTTACCTGAATGTCCAGATCTTCTGCTGCAAAACCGGGGAGTTCGGCTGTCAGTACAACTCTTGATTCTTCATTTTCTATGTGGACAATCGGTTTCCGGGGGGATGCTTCATAGGCTCTGCTGAAATCGTTTATCATTTTGTCCATCTCCTTCCAGGGATTCACTGCTCTTCCATTGTTTCTTCTTACTACTAAGTTGGTCATAATCTTACCTCTCTTATTCTTTGTTTTTTTATCTTATGCTTTTACCTTTATTGATCTGGGTGCCGCTTTTTCGTGACGGGGAAGTTCCAGGGTCAATAAACCGTTTTTCATTTCCGCTTCAAACTTGTCTCTGTTCAGATCTTCCGGGATGACAAAGCTCTTTTCAAAGACGACTTTTTTCTCTTCTGTGGCCTGTTCATCTTCACTGTCAGCCTTGATTTCTGTAATTCTGAACGCCTGAATGGTGAGGATGTTTTCCTTTACCTGAATATCGATATCATCAGGACCAAAGCCGGGAAGTTCTGCCTTGACGGTTACTTTGTCATCTTCATTCCTGATCTGAACCGCAGGTGTACGGGGTTCATCCGCTGCTTTGTAGAAGGAATCCCAAAGTTTATCAAACTCAGTCCAGGGATTTGCATTAACTCTTCTTCTTACTACCATATTTGTCATATCTGTACCTCCAGATTTTTTTTTTCTGTTTGTACTCACTATATTGCAATGGGCGTGCCAACTTTTTAATAAATTCTTTTAAGTTGTTGTATGGAAAGGAAATAAAATTTTATATAAAATAATCGAGACCAGATGTATAAGAAAATAGGAAAATATAAAGTCCCGGGAAAAAGGTGAACTGTGTCGTTTTGAGACGCTTGCCTCTGAACAGGAAATCGCTGTGTCAAAATTACCCACAAGGGTTGTAATGACCCAGTTTTATCCTATGAATCCTGTGTCAAAGGGAGTCAAAACGGCACAAATACACAAGAATTTCCGGAAGATAATAAATGAATATTTGAAAACAATAGAGACGGCGGCTTGAGGAGGGGTGGCTCTTTTATATACGCATATACAGTGCTATGGTTGTATCTGCGGAGATTGAAATGGTTCTCAGTATAAGAAATCCAAAAGATGAAACTTTAACCGGGGAAATAGCCCTGCAAGCTGATGTCAGCTCCTGCCTGGAGGAATTACATGAGTAATCTGAAGGCTCTGGCATCAGATCATGTGACAGCGGGAATACTCACCGGCGGCGGCAGCCGCCGTTTCGGGCAGGATAAGGCCTCCTACGCCTACAAAGGACAAAGTCTTCTGGAATGGACCGCACAGGGGGCCTCATTGATGACAGATGATATCTATCTTCTGGTCAAAAATCGGCATTCTGTTTCTTCATTCTTGTCCGGGGGGGATGCTCCCGGCTTCAAAATCCTGGAAGACCAGTTCTCTGTTCCCACGCCTCTGAACGGGATTCACTCCATTATTCCCCATGTCAAAGAGTGGCTTCTCCTTCTGGCCTGTGATATCCCTTTCTTTCAGGAAGATATTCTCAGGCTACTCTGGGAGAAGCGAAGTCCTGACAAGGCCGCTGTCATCAGAACAGAAGGGCGGTATCAGCCTTTTCTGGGACTCTATCCCGTCCCGGTTCTGAAGTACTGGGATGAAGCCTTTTTCGCCGGTAATTATCATCTTCAGAAAATACTGAAAGCCATGCCCTGCACCGAGATTGATGAGGCCGCACTTGAATCTGCGGGAATTTCTATGAAACAGATTGCCAATATAAATAGTCCGGCAGATCTTGAGGGGATAGCCTGATTTCCACAGCAGCCTGATTTCCACAGCAGCCTGATTTCCACAGCAGCCCGATTTCCACAGCAGCCTGATTTCCACAGCAGCCCGATTTCCACAGCAGCCCGATTGCTGCCCCAGGAGATACAGCTGCCCTGCAGGTGTTTCTAGATTGTCAGAGTCTGAGTCGTCCATCCCCTTTCAAAGGGATAGAGCATTTTGAAGTCTTCCAGAAAGGGTTCACGGACGGCAATGCAGAGGGTTCCTTCATAGTTGGTGCTCAAGAATTCTATGGCTGGCGCAAATCCCCCGCCCCTGAGTTCCAGAGCTCCGGCTTCATCAATAAACAAATGGCTGCAGTCCAGTGAGTTTGTATAGGCTGCATTGCAGTAGTCAAAGAGGTTCTGAGAAAAGATATACTGCTGTCCCATCTTGAAGGTATTCACATCTTTGCCGGTCCAGTCTTCTTCTCTGGAACTGGCCAGAAGCATTTCGTCCCCTGTGAGCAGCTCTTTGAGCACAATTCTGGATTTATCACCTTCCTGATTCAAAAGAGTAATAAATCCTCCCTGGCGGCTTATCCGGCCGGTCTTGAACTGTTTGTGCAGGTTCCACAGGGCTGTGGTTTTTCCGCTGTTTTTTTCAGCACATACAAGAATCAGTTTACTCATCTGTTACACTCTCACTTACAGGGCTTATGGTCATCGGATTTTTGAAACGGAGAAAAAGGGCTCCGATGAAGATTGTATTCACAACTGCTGCCGCAGCAAAAAGGTTCCAAACGGGGCTTCCTGATGCCAGATTCCCCACATAGCTGTGAAGCTTCAGGCTGATTGTATATTTTTCTTCGCTGTTCAGGAAGAGCAGGGGAGCCTGAAATCCGTTCCATCCGGAAATAAAGGCCAGCATGACGGTGGTCATGAGTGTGGGGAGGGACAGGGGCAGCAGAATTCGGAAGGTATAGGCTGTTTCTCCCATTCCTTCCAGCCTGGCAAGGTCCCTGTAGGAGGAGGGGAGGGTTCCCAGATAGGCTGTGAGTATGAACAAGGCCATGGGAATGGAATGGTAGAGGTATATCAGGACAAGGGGAATGTAGCTGTCCAGCAAGTTCACGGCTCTGAACATTCTGTATAAAGGAATCAGGGAGTGCATGCCTCCGGCAATCCCGATCATCTGGATAAAGGCCAGGAACGCCAGAGTTCTTTTCCGCCCCAGTCTGTTCAGGGCCGCGGCTCCCGGAAACACCAGAAGCGGAAGCAGCAGTGCCGTGCTGCCCGCCAGAACAATGGTATTGCCGAAGTACCTCAGTATTCCTTCCTCCCTGAAAATCCGTATAAAGTTAGTAAAGCTGCACCGGGGAGGAATGAGGGTGTCGATGTAACAGGCGCTGATGCCTGAAAGGCTCATCCAGACCAGCATATACAGAATGATCACTGTGATGCCGTTGAAGCTGTGCATGGTGATTCGGGAAAATCCTTTGACTCCGGCAAAGGGAATGAGACCCGGTTTTATTTCTGAGCCTCCCGCCGGGTGCTCCTCTTTCAGCAGAATGAACAAACCGGGCAGGGGGATCATCACGGCCGGGTGAAATCCGGCAAGAAACCCCTCTTTGTATACCAGAAACAGCAGTACCGCAGCATGAAGGGGAAAGATGATCTTCAGAAGGCTGCTGCGTTTACACAGATAGGCTGTGAAGTAAGCACCAGCGATAATCCATAGAACAGGACGTCCTCCGGGGATGAGAGCAATCGCTGACAGCAGCAGGAAGGGGCGGGTGCTTTTATTCCGTCTGATCAGTATCCAGAGGGACATGATAAACAGTACAAGCACTGCCATGATAACGGCATAGGCTGCATTGATCCCCCAGTCACTGTTTTGCAGGAAGACTTCATAGAGGAAGACCCCCAGAGTGGTTGTGGCTCCGATGATGTGCCGGTCGGTAATACCGCTGATCAGAGGAGGCCCCCCTGATGTCAGCATGAAAACCAGAGTGAACTCCTTGAAGGCCTTTATGAAGTTCAGAACCGCCATGGCCAGGAGGGATTCTTTTATCTCGGGAAGGTAAATAAACCGGGCTGTTATGCTGTCACCCGCACCGTCCAGAGCAGCTGCTTCTATGACAGAACGGTTCACCTTCCTCATATGACCGGCAAAGACGAAGGCGGTGACAGGAACGCTCATCCAGAGACTGACCAGAAGAGCTCCCAGAAAACCCGCTGCCGGACTGAGCATCAGATTGATCTGCAGACCGGTGAGCAGCGTAATAACCGATTCTCCTCCGTTGCCGTGTAGAAAGGCTCTCCAGAGAGGAACCGCTATATACACCGGAATCCCCCAGGGGATCAGCAGCATGGGGAAGAGGAGGGACCGCCCGGGTTTCAGCAGACGCAGGGCCAGAAGAAAGGCGAAGAGAATGCTCAGGCTCACATTGAGAAAAGCCCACAGCACAGTGATATTCAGGCTGTAGGGAAAGGCATCATCTCCCAGGATGGTTCTGTAGTTTTCCAGCCCCGCCGGAGTTCTCACTCCGAAACTGTCGTGAAAAAAACTCTCTTTCAGGGCTGTTCCGAAGGGCGCTGCACCAATGAGGAGGACAAGGCAGAGGACCGGGAGAATGAGAAGCCATCCGGGAATGGTTGTGGTGTTTCTGTACTGTTTCATCCTGTTCCGCTTAGGTACCGGCTTTAAAAAAGGGGCCCTTCTGTGAGCCCCTTCTCTTATATCATCGAAGGCCCTCTTAATAAATAAGAGTGATTTTTTCTACATTTCTGACCGCTTTGATACCATCGGGTACAAGTTCCGCATCTTTATCCCATACAAGACGGAGGGGCCATTCCTGATCATTCAAAAGAGAATCATCCTGCCCCGTATACATGGCGATAATGACATCATCATTGCCTTCCAGCTGGGCATTGTCCAGGGTCACAGAGAAACCGTCGGCTGCTGATATTTCAACAGCCTTGTATCCGGTGGGACGCTCCAGTAGTCTCCAGAGGGATATTCCCAGATATTCTATATCCAGGTCTTCTTTTCTGTTGTAGTAGGTCACCCTGTTTTTGTTGGTTACCACGCCGCTCTGCATGGTCTGACGGTCAAACACTTCGGTCAGATCCTTCTGAACAATGGTGAGCCAGAAATCCACAAAGGGTTCCCCTTCGGTCACAATCTTCTTGATCATTCTGGCAGAAGCATGACCCGTAATATTGGGGTTCTGGGGTCCCACCTTCACCAGTCTGATATAACCGGGGTCTTCGGGCATATATTCGCCGTTCTCCTTGAAGGCCAGAATCCAGTCTCCGTCATTCTGATCCAGAAGCATATCCCCGCCGTAGTTCATCTCATATCCGTCCATGGCAATTACTTTAATGGCCGATGCGGGAGTGAATTCCATATACTGTTCCAGCAGGGGAATCAGCTTGACTCCGCCGTAGATGCCTTCTGTGGAGTTGCCGTGGCTGTTGGTGAAACCGCCCCTGTCTTCCACATAGATATCCATGGCTTCCAGTTCGGCAATGGTATAGTTCGCCGTCGTTCCGTTGATGTCCAGGGTAAACTCAAAGCTGTTCTGAGCCAGATCTACAGGAGCCAGGCTCAGTTCGATGCTTTCCAGGTCTCTGACCCAGGCTTTTCCTGTCAGATTCCCTGCAATCCGGGGAGAGACGGCTTCACCGTCAATGCTGCTGACAAAAAGAACATCATCGGCTGAAACATCAGCGGTGTTGAAACTGGCGCTGTAGCCGTCTGCTGCCGTCAGGGTTATGTCATACCCTTCCTGCCAGAGGGCTTCCTGGAACTCGTAGGGCATGCCTCCTGAAGGGTCGTCTACCATGGCGACAACATCTTTAAGCAGAATGCCTTTGTACAGGTTTGTTTCTCCCTTCTTCTCCAGGCTCATTTCAACAGCTACATCCTCTTCATCCTGCATCCAGCTGATCAGATTGCTTTCCCACAACTCGTCATTCCGGACTCCTGTGAGGGTTACCATCCAGCCTTCACCGGCGGGAGTCGCCGATGTGACGGCATCCGCTTCTGTGTTCTCCGCTTCAACGGCTGCGCCCGGAGCGGCTTCCGGGGCGGCCCCGGTTTCTGCTGTTCCTGTGGCACATCCCATGGTGATCAGCAGTAGTCCTGCCAGGATCAGATACTTCAGTTTTTTCATTTCTTACTCCTATTTCACAACTGAAACCGGTTGCCGGCTTCAGATATATCCGGATATATACAAGGGCTTTAAGGGGTGCTGTTGTCCATGAGCATCTGACCCCGCCTCAGAGTCTCCTCAACGGTCATCCGGCCGCTTAATGCAAATCTGAGGAGCTTCCACATATTGTTTTTGTAAACACTGTAAACCTGCTCGGGGGGAATGACCGTACCATGGTCCACAGTGGATTTGAGAATGGACAGATATCCGTAGGATAGTCCCGGTGTCTCCAGAACATCCATCCGGGCGGGCATCTTGGCAAGAGCCGGGCAGAATCTCTGCTGAACTCCTGTTCCTGTCAGATGCTGCAGAAGCCGCCGGGCAAGAATGGGATGTTTGGTCTGCCGGGTCAGGCAGAAGGCTTTGAAGTCCAGAAGAGGAGATACAGGAAATCCGGTACTCTCATTCACAGGATAGGGGAGGACGCCGAAATCCAGTTCCAGGGACTCGAAATAGGGGATGGCATAGGAGCCGCTCAATATCATCCCCGCTTTTTCGGATATAAACAGGGCATCCATGGCATCCCGCTCCAGGGGACTGAGAAGTCCCCGGTCTTTCAGATCCAGAATATAGGCCAGAGCCTGCGCCGTTGCCCTGTCGTCAACGGTTATGGTTCCGTCTGCCTCAATCAGTCTTTCTTTGCCGAAGGATATCTGAAAGGGAATCAGCCAGTTGGATGAGTAGGCATTCCAGGCCATAGGGTGGATGTCTTTCTCTTTCTCCCGGATGCGCCGGGCGGCATTCTCCATATCCTGAAGGGTCCAGTCCGGTGACGGGGGAGAGTCCAGAAGCTTTCTGTTGTAATAGACCAGCTGGGTGTCAAAGTAAAAAGGGAGGGCCCAGAGCCTGCTGTTCAGGGTAAAGGCCTCTTTGCCCTGGGGAACCAGGGGCGGTTTTACAAAGTAATCGATATTCTGCAGAGCCCGGGCGGAGACCAGTTTTTCCACGGCGCTGGACTGAATCATCACCAGATCGGGGACATCCCCCCTGGCTCTGACAACAGACTGGAGCTTGGAGTCCGGCCGGGGAACCTCAAGGGCTTTGATCCGGATGCCGTGACGGGAGGCGAAATCCTCAATTTCCCCTTTCAGAACATCTGTTCCCTCCCAGGAAAGCCAGACTTCCAGCTGGTCCGACTCCATGGGAGTTCCCTTATAGGAAAGGCTTTTAAGGTTACTGTACAGTCTGTCTTTGAAGATCAGTCCCGTTACGGCTCCCTTCTCTTCAATGAATAAAGCCTCTCCCCAGTACTCGGCAAGATCATCTTCCTTTAAGAGGACAGATGAATCACCAAAGCGGATCTCAAGTTCATAGACCTCCTCCATCAGAGGGAGGGTTTCCAGAAGGGATGTACCCCTGTAGACGGTGTTGTTGAAAGAGATGATGGTCTTTTTCTGATCTGCTGTATCAGTCAGGTTTTGAACGGCCTGTGTTCCATAGCTGTATTCCTCTCCAAAGAGAAGGGCCGACAGCAGGAAGGCCAGAAGGACTAATCCCGGGCGCTTCATATTTATTTCCTTTCCAAACACGGGAGGCTGTTCTGTTTCCGGAACAACCCGGCGGGCAGTGGTTCATGGAGCTTCTCCCGGGGGAGGGCCTCTTTAGAATCAAAGCCTCGGAAAATGTTAACTGAGGTTATTGTATTGCGGCAAAGCCGGCAGGTCAAGCAATCCCGGGGAAAACCCCGGGTCCCCCGGCCTACTGTCTGATTTTCAGAACCAGTTTTTTGACTTCTCCCGGCTGGGCGGAACCGAGAGCGCAGCCCGGCATATGGGGGTCTTCAGGGAAGAAGACAGCGAATCCCCCGGTATGGAGCTCACAGGGAGTGAAGGTGGAATGAGAGTAGAGTTCAACGTCTTTGTCAGGATTGTACTCTGCTGAAACAGAGAGGAGGTCAGGAGTTGTATACCCCATCATTTCAGACCCTGAAATCATATACTGAATATCGATGTACTTTCTGTGGGCTTCGAATTTCTTTTCTTCCACAGCCTTGGGTTCATAGGCCTGAACCAGGGCGAAAACATTGTCTCCGTCAATCTCGTATCGTCCTGTTTCCAGGGAGGCCAGGTCTGAGTTACGGATGAAATCAAAGGCCATTTTAAAGCTGCTGTGAACCTTTTCATATTTCTCTGCGTTGGTAATGCTGTCCAAGATCATAGTGTATTCCTTTATAATATTTGTGTTTTTTCAAAGCTGGAGGGGCTGTGCCGCTCCGGCGATTGTTCCCGATCATTCTGAGGGCCGATATCCATCAGACGGAAATGAACCGGCCGGGCATTGCCTCTCCCTCAGGGAGCAGCTGTTGCGCCGTTTCTGGGGTAATCATCATTTTTCCGTTTACAATAACCCTTTTTATTCCTTCAGGGGGAAGGGGTACGCCCTGTTCATTTTGCCTGTCCCGAATCCTGTTCTCATCGAACACAACCAGGTCGGCAAAGTACCCCTCCCGGAGAAGGCCCCTGCCTTCAATTCCCAGCCTCTGAGCCGCGGCGCCGGTCATTTTTCTCACGGTCTCTTCAATTGTCTGAAGATTGTGCTTCCGGCTTAAATGAAAAATACGGGGAATGGAACCGTATATGGCCGGATTGTTGATTCCTTCCCGTTCCGCCCAGGCATCGGTCTGATAATGAGACTGGGGATGGGCAATCATCTTATTCAGTATTCCTGGATTGGAGTAGCGTTCCATCAGCACCGCCGCTGTTCCCCTGCTGTAGCGGACCAGGTCGCAGAGGGTTTTGAATTTGCTCTGCCCCCGTTTCTCTGCAATTTCCGAAAGATACAGCCCGTTGTACTGTTCCCATTCCGGATACACCGTATTGGTCACTCTTATCTGATCATACCCGCCAAATCCTGTGGTCCTGAACGGTTGCGGCCGTGCGGTGCTATCCGTCGACTGACCGGGGAACTCTGTCCCGTATGGCGTTCCATCTTCGGCATTCGGGTCAAAGACCGGACGGTCATTCTGTTCAAGGAACGGATCAGGTTGCGGTTCAGGCAGGGCAAAGCCACCGACCGTCACGGTCTGGTTGGCAAGCTGACTGGCGATATCCCCCAGATAGGCCTGAAGGTTTTCAGAAATTCTGGCCTGCACATCGTCAGTTGCCGAAGCATCATTTGCCGCCAGCTGAGCCTGGACAATGTTGTCACCGGCAACCTGCGAAATACGGTTCTGATCGCGGGCAATCGATATGCTGCCGCCATCAGCCGCCAGCGAGATTTCACGATCACGAAGGGCCTGCTGTGCCTCGTCAATGCGTGTGCGCGCATCGGTGACGCCCGCCGCATCCGACAGGTCAATCGATGACAGCCCCGCTGCCAGATCATCGGCCGATGACGCATACAGATCGACATTGATCCGGTTGTCCGACGAGGTTCCCGATCCGGCCTGAACGGTGATGGTCTGGTCTTCTGCCAAAAGATTGCGACCGTCATAGGTACTGTTTGCCGCGATATCGTAGATTGTGGTCAGATAATCTTCGATCTGGGCATTAAGCTGGGCGCGTTGTTGTCGTGAAAGGGTCGAGTTTTCTTCGGCGGTTTTGATCAGAGCTTCTATTTCATCA
>JAQQAM010000118.1 GCA_028532905.1 Spirochaetales bacterium | reverse complement strand
AGGTATTGGTTAAAATTTCCGCATCAAGTATTAATACAGTAGATACAATGATTCGAAATATGGGAAAAGACTTGCCTTTTTCCCCTGATAATCCGGCCATATTGGGAATGGACTTCGCCGGGACAATTGAAAAGGTAGGTGAAGGAATTACTGAATTTTCTATTGGAGATGAAGTTTATGGATGTGCCGGTGGATTGGCAGATTTACAAGGGACTTTGGCAGAATATATTGCTACTGACAGCAAATTAATCGCGCACAAGCCTAAAAACCTTACCATGCGAGAAGCTGCCGCCCTACCCTTGGTTGGCATTACTGCTTATGAGTGATTAATGAGAGCCGGAATTAAAAGCGGGCTTAATGTATTGGTGCACGGTGGAGCTATTCCGATCATCCCGCCAACAGCCAGGAGGAAAACGATGATTCCAATATTCCATGAGTCGGCCAGGGATTTTCCTACGATATATCCTGAAAATGTTTCCAGAAGCCCTGTCAGAGGGTTCCAGTTATTTATGATTGTTGAGCCGGCCCAGATCCCTGCAAGAAGGGACAGAAGTACCTGCTTCTTCCATATTGCCAGAATGATGGCAACAAGGGGGGGAATGAGAGCCAGAGCTCCGAAACTGAGTTCTTCCATGAAGATTAATCTCCTGATTAATTGTATTGTCCATGGAGTGTAACGGACTGGATTAAGTCCTTCAAGTTCCCTGCTGCTGGATTAAGGAGATCTTTGTGGAATATGACCTTATAATAATCGGTGCCGGTGCCGCCGGCCTCTTTGCCGGAGCCAGAGCCTCTGCGGCAGGACTGGGATTCTGTATTCTGGAAAGCCGGAAACAAAGCGGTCTGAAACTTCTTGCTTCCGGCTCGGGACAGTGCAATCTTACAAATGCTCTGGATATTCACTCCTGGCCCCCCCGGTATGGAAAAGCCCATCGATTTGTGAAACCCGCTCTTCTGGAGTGGACCAATGAGGATCTGGTCTCTTTTTTTGAACAGGCAGGACTTCCCTGTGAGGACAGGGGAGACGGAAAAATCTTCCCTGTCAGCCGGAACAGCAGGGATGTGAGGGATCTGCTGCAGAAACTGTGTCTCCAGGGGCGGGGACGGATCTTCTGGAAGGAGACAGCCCGTTCCATAGAAAAGAAGGGGAGTCTTTTTACGGTTCATACAGACAAGGGAACATACTCTGCTTCACATGTTCTCATCGCAGCGGGAGGGAAATCCTATCCCTCCACAGGATCATCTGGAGATTCCTATACACTGGCGGCGGGCCTCGGGCACAGTATTGTTACACCGGTTCCGGCGCTGACTCCTGTTTTTATCAGTCCCTTTCCTCTGACCGGCTCATCGGGTACGGCTCTGCCGGTGGACATCACAGTGTTTAGAGAGCACAGGAAAGTGAACCGTTTTGAAGGGGATCTGCTGATCACCCACAAGGGATTTTCCGGTCCGGTTATTCTGAACAACAGCAGAGATCTTATCCCCGGGGATGAACTTCATATCTCCTGGCTTCCCGGGATGAACCGGGAGGATCTGGACAGCTTTGTGCTGCAGAATATCCGGGAATCCGGGAAGAAATCTCTGCCCTCCGGGCTGGCTCTGAAGGGAATCCCCGACACCCTGTTAAGGGGGCTGCTCAAGAAAGCAGAACTGGACTGTGAACTGAAGATGAATCAGCTCAGCCGGAACATGCGCCAGGATTTTCTGAAGGTTATGCTGGACTCCTGTTTTACAGTCGGTTCCCTGGGGGGATTCAATCAGGCCATGGTGACCGCCGGTGGTGTTTCCCTGAAGGAAGTGAATGCCCGTACCATGGAGTCTAAAAAATGCGGGGGGCTGTATATTGCCGGAGAGGCTCTGGATGTGGACGGCGAAACCGGAGGTTACAACCTCCAGTTTGCCTTCTCCTCGGCAGCCCTTGCCGTAAAAAACATGGCTGCCCGGTAATTTACTCTCTTCCTCCCAGGAAGGTCGCCGCTTCACCCACTTCGATAAAGTTGGTGACAGTCGAATAGTTGGGAGAGGAGCCGACCATGACAACCAGGTCGTTGTTGCCGATAGCGCCCTCATCAAGAACGGTTTTTACCGATTCACTGACCATCTCATCCAGAGTCTCCTGGGATTTCAGATGAAAGGAGATAACGCCGTGACTCAGCGCCAGCTGCCGCACAACTGTGGGGTTGGGAGACAGAGCCAGGATGGGAGTTTTTCCTCTGAATGAGGAGAGGAGCATTGCCGAACGGCCTGTATCGGTCTGAACGATGATGGCCTTGGCTCCCAGGGCACGGGCTGTTGATTCTGCTGCAGATATCATCTGCAGGCGGACCGGGTTGAACTTGGCGTGGTTTTTCTGACGGTCCTTGTTCCTGGTCTGGGACTCGCTTGCCGCTGCAATGGCGGCCATGGTGCTTACCGCTTCCCGGGCATAGTCGCCATAGGCGGTTTCTCCGGAGAGCATGACAGCATCGGTGCCGTCCATAACCGCATTGGCCACATCGCTGACCTCGGCTCTGGTGGGACGGGGATTATGAATCATGGAGTGGAGCATCTGGGTTGCTGTAATAACAACCTTGCTTCTTTTAATACACTTGCGGATGATCTTTTTCTGTACCTTGGGAACTTCCTCGGCAGGGAGTTCTATTCCCAGGTCTCCCCTGGCCACCATAACACCGTGACAGTTATCCAGAATTTCATTGAGATTCTGAATTCCTTCCATGTTTTCTATTTTGGCAATCAGCCGGATCGGGCTGTTGTATTTGTCCAGAATCTTCTGAACGGCGATGAGGTCTTCCTTGTTTCTCACAAAGGAGTGAGCAATAAAATCCACACCTTCCTGTGCGGCAAAGTTGATATACTCAATGTCTTTCTTAGTCAGGGAGGGAAGGGCGATGGGAATGTTGGGAACATTGACGCTCTTTTTGTTTTTCACCTTTCCCGTATTGTTGGCAATACAGCGGAGCTGTTCCTCCTCCCGGTCTATCACGATAAGAGACATGTCCCCGTCGTCAATCAGGATTTCTGTTCCTCTGGTAACAACATCGCAAAATTTGTTGTAACTGACGGAAAAATGGGCGGCTTCCATCTGTGTTCCCTCGGGAACGATATAGACCTCTTCTCCCTCTGTCAGCTCAATGGCTTCCTCCATGCCGATGGTTCTGATCTCAGGCCCTTTGGTATCGATCAGAATGGCTGCTTTGTCTGTCACCTCTCTGATCCGTTCAATGACCTGTTTCGTTTCATCCGGCGTCTGGTGCGCCGTATTCAACCGGAAAATTCCAGCTCCGGCTTTATAGAGCTTCTTGATAAAATTGTAATCATTGTGCATTCCGATGGTGGCAACGATTTTTGTCCGGTTTTCTTTCATTCGTACTTTCCTATATAATGTTTTTCAGTTGTCCGATACTTGTACCGGGATTTCCTTATTATTTCAAGACTTAAGTCCCTGAATCATATGTCTTTTCCGGCCGAAGCCTTTTTTCCGTTTTATGGTGAACCCTGCCTCCCTCAGCGGACGCTTCACTGTGCCTGACGCCGTAAAACTGGCCAGAGTCCCCCCTGTTACCGTATTATTATACACGGCTTTCATAATGGAAGCCGACCATATCTCCGGATTTTTATCAGGACTGTGACCGTCCAGAAACCAGGCATCCACTTCTTCGGTCTTTTCTTCCCGGCTCCAGTCCTGTGCATCTCCGTAGAACAGTCTGAAATCCACCTCTATGCCCTTAAAATTCCAGCGGCTCTCATTCCATCCCGCCTTGAGGCCCGGAAAAAGCTCAGCCCAGCATAATTCATAATGAGCCAGAATATCCCCCAGGGATTCAGCAAAGGGGCTTAACAGCTGCCTGATGCGCTCAGGCTCCAGAGGATACAGTTCAATACTGCTGTACTTCACCCTGACCCGCGAAAAATCCCCGGCTCCCAGAACTTTGATAAGAGTCAGGAAATTCAGTCCTGTACCAAACCCGGTTTCTCCAATATGGAGGCTTCCGCCTTCTTTTATTCTCTCTTTGATGCTGTTCCCGTCAATAAAGATGTACTCCGATTCCTCCAGGCCGTTTTCTCTGGAAAAATAAAGATCACCGTACTCCGGGTTAATGTCCGAATGCTGAATAATCATCCTCTCATGTTAAAGAAATAAATCCGCTTATATATATTCTAGTTATCCTTTTATGACTAGTGCAAATTTGCCGGAGTTTTATTGGAAATTCATTAGATTTCTGTCAATATAAGTACACGTGTACTTGTTAAAACCTCTGATTCGGATTAAGTTTACAACCAATACCAAGGATAAAAAAGGAATAATCAATGGGCAAGATTCTTATTACCGGCGGAGCCGGATACATAGCTTCGCATACAAACCTCGAGCTGCTGGATGCAGGATATGATATTGTACTTGCGGACAACTTCTGCAACTCATCCATGGAAGCTGTGCGCCGTGTTGAAGAACTGAGCGGCAGGAAGCTTCCCCTTTACGAAGTGGACCTTAAAGATATTGACGCCCTGAGAGAGGTGTTCAACAAGGAACCCGACATCAGCGCGGTTATCCATTTTGCCGCCCTCAAGGCTGTGGGTGAGTCTGTTGAAAAGCCCCTGATGTATTATGAGAACAATATTACCGGTTCTCTGAACCTGTATAAAGTCATGGACGAGAAAGGTGTGAAACAGCTTGTTTTCTCATCGTCCGCCACAGTCTATGGAGATCCCGAGTCTGTTCCGGTTAAAGAGGATGCCCGCCTGAATGCGACCAATCCCTATGGTCAGACAAAACTCATGATGGAGCAGATCCTCATTGATGCTGCCAAAGCAAAAGACTGGGATGTCACCATCCTCCGCTATTTCAATCCTGTAGGAGCCCATCCTTCAGGCAGAATCGGTGAAGACCCTGAATACCCCAACAACCTTCTTCCCTTTGTGTCACAGGTTGCCGCCGGAGTCCGGGAAAAGGTCATGGTATTCGGAAATGACTGGCCCACCCCTGACGGTACAGGGGTCAGAGACTATATCCATGTGGTTGATCTGGCCAAGGCTCATGTGAAGGCACTGGATAAACTGAAAGTGAAAAAAGGGGTTTCCATCTACAATGTGGGCACCGGAAAAGGCTATTCTGTTCTTGAGATGATCAAGGCCTTTGAAGAGGTATGCGGACACGCCATTCCCTGGGAATTCGGTCCCCGCCGTGCCGGAGATATCGCCACTGTTTACGGAGATCCCGCCTATGCGGAGAAAGAGCTGGAATGGAAGGCTGAATCCGGTCTTCAGGAGATGGTAGCTTCCGCCTGGAAATGGCAGAGCGATAATCCCAAAGGTTATAAGGGCTGATCTTTACATCCCTTTTTATGCAAAATCCCCGGTGCACAGACCGGGGACCAGGCTGCTCCGCACTCCGCTGTCGCTCCGCACTCCGCTGTCGCTCCGGAATCCTCACCTGACCTCCGGTCCGGCTCCGGGTTCCGCCTGGGGCGTGGTGCGTATCCTTTTTTGGTTCACCTGCAGAATCATGATTCCAGTATAAGGTCGCCCCTGTTTTTCAAGTCCCTCAGCATGGAGTCATAAAACTCTGCATCAATCTTATACCACTTTCTATAGATCAGATATCCTGCCGCTATCAGGAGAGGGGGGATGGCCAGCATGGCGATCTTCATCATCAGTAGGCCCTGCTCTGTCACATCGGCTGCACTCTGGGCCTCATTTATTCCCGAAAGGATGACAACCGCACCGACAATACCCCCTGCAATGGCTCCTCCCATTTTGTTTATAAAGGGCTGAAGGGCAAATGTAACGCTTTCGTTGCGTCTTCCCAGTTTCCACTGTCCGTATTCAATTGTATCGGCCAGAAACATGAGCATCAGAATCTGAATAAATGCCTGCCCCAGAAACAGGAGAATACCGGCCGTACCTATAAAGAGCATATTCATGGGACTGAAGAAAAACACAATATACCCCAGAAGAACCAGAACCGTTGCTGCCGTATAGAGAGACCTCCGGCTGTACATTTTTGAGAAAAGAGGAAACACTGCCAGCGCCAGAATCTGAGAGACTCCCAGTACCAGAGCAAACAGAGCATACATCCCCTCATCTCCATAGGCGTACTTAAAGAAGTAGAGACCGAAACTTGTGGTCGTGACATAGCCGATCATAAACAGAACCATGGACAGAGATGTATAGAGCAGCTGGTCGTTTTTGAAAATAATACGGATCAGATCTCTGATGGATGTACTCTCTTCCTTCTTGAAGATGCCCCGGTTCTCTTTTACGCCGAAAAGCGTGACAGATTGTCCCAGGATCAGAATGGCCACAACGGCAGCCGTAAACATCTGGTAGGCTCTGGACATGCTTCCGGTAGAGGCTCCCAGAGCTTCGGTTACAGGGACTATTCCGGCGACCACGGTAAAGAGTCCTATATTGGCACATATTCTGGCGAAGGAACCGATTTTTTCTCTCCCCTGCTGATCCATGGAGAGGGACGGGAGCATCGACCAGTAGGCGATGTCATTCATTGTGAAGGTAATTCCGAACAGCAGATAGAATACTGCGAAAAGTATGATAAACGCTGTGCCTCTGAATCCGAAATCTGTAAACAGCAGGAGAGTCAACAGCCCGGAGCTGAGGGCTCCAGCGGCGATCCAGGGTTTGAACTTTCCCCATCTGGATTTGGTGTTATCCACGATCACTCCCATAAAAGGGTCATTTACGGCATCAAAAATCCGTGAAACCAGAATAATTCCCGTTACCCACCACATGGTACTGTCCGGCAACTGCAGTATGTCGGTCAGAAAATAGATCAGGTACATGGTTATCAAGGCGTACTGCATATCTCTGCCGATGGTTCCAAGGCCGAAGCAGTAGTGATTCCGGATATCCTTTGTCATATAGGGGCTCCCTTGTTCAGGTCTGGTGGATTTCTTGCTAAAAAGTGATAGTGCAACCATCAGTATAAGGCCGTTATGGGCATCCGGCAAGGTTATTATCACTACAGATGCTATTGTCATACCTGTGTAAAATTGTTATATATTAATTATGGAATATATTAAAACTAAGAAAAGCCTTTCCCGATCTGCTGCTTACTCTCTGATTACCGTGCTGTATTTCGCTGCGGGATTTATCAATATTACTCTGGCGGCCCTCGGTCTAATCTGTATGATTATACCCTTTGTACTGGTTTTCAGAGACAGAAAGCAGACCTGGTGTAACGGAGTCTGCCCGAGAGCTGAGTTTCTGGGACTGACCGGCAAGTTTCTGGGAGCAGGCAGAAAAGCCCCCGGGTGGCTGCTGGGAGACAAAGGAAAACGGACCGTCCTCATGTATTTCTGTATGAATATCATGTTTATCATGATGTCTACCATGGCCGTTACTCAGGGGATGATAGACCCCATAGACCGGGTCCGCTTTCTTATTCTTTTTGAATTTCCGGCTTCTCTGCCTCAACTGCTTCCGTTTGATGCTGTTTCAGACACTCTGATCCACTTTTCCTACCGCTTGTATTCCATTATGTTCACATCTACTGTGATCGGACTGGGAATGTCCCTGTATTTCAGGCCTAAAAGCTGGTGTGCAATCTGTCCGGTGAAAACAATGACCGCTTCTGTTGTTAAAGGCCTGAATCCGTAATCAGGGAAGTCCGATTCCCACAAGGGTCATATCATCATGGATTTCATATTCCCCTTTTGAGAAATGCCTTCCGGTCTCCTTAACGGCAGTAGAGAGAGAAATTTCAGATTTTTCTTTAAGTATTTTTAGAAATGGTTTTTTCAATTCTCTCTCCTGACCCGGTCCGCCGTCAATCATACCGTCAGTAAACAGATACAGGCGGCTTTGATCATCCAATAGAATCTTCTGTTCTTTGGGTAGGTGTATATTACTGAAGGCTCCCAAGGCTGTTCCCTTTACCGAGTATTCAATTACTGATTCTCTGTTGATACTCACAGGGGGACATAGTCCGCAGTTTATATAGGTGAAACTTTTATCCTGAGGATCAAGGATACCCGCCAGTACTGAAACGAATAAATCATCTGTCATACAGAACAGTTCATTGTTCAGCCGGTACAGACAGTGGGACAAGGATTCTGTTCGGTTCAAATTCAGTGCATGCGATTTCAGTAATGAGCTGACCATGGAGGCTTTGATACCGTGTCCGGAGACATCCGCCAGAATTATACCGGTTCTGTCTCCTCTCATTTTGACGATATCGACAAAGTCTCCCCCCAGCCTGTACTTCTGCCGGTGAAAAACATCCAGAGAAAAAAAACTGTTATCCCTTTCTTCTATCCGAACCAGTTTTTTTTGAAGATCGGCTGCGTCTCTGATCATTTTCTGTTTCAGATCCAGCTCTTTTCTCAGATTTCTGTTTTCAATGTAAGGAGAAAGGTGAATTTTGATTTTTGTGTTGAGGAGCATGGAACTGACCGGTTCCAGTAATACATCTACAGTGCCGGCACAATAGGCAGATTCCAATTCGGAATGACCTTTTTCAAAGATCAGTATGACAGGTATATTCCATTGTCCTGTTTTTTTTGTAATCAAATCACAGATAGAATGGTCAATGTCTTCCATACCAGGATGACATACCAGAATTATGTCCGGTTTGTTTTGTTCTGACAGCTGACTATTCAGTTCATAGAGATCCTGAGCCAGGGTTATGGAGTACCGGATGTCAATAAGGCTTTGAATCTGAATCCCATGGTGTAAACTTTTATCTACAATAAGGACCCGTAGTATTTCCTTCTCCTTCCTTTTATACCCTTTCAGGATACGGGGACATTGTTCCTTTAAACCATTTACTTCGCAGTAGTGATTCAAAGACTTTGGATTATTACAGTAGTACCTGTTGGAGTCCCAGTTTCCTCCGATCATAGAAGTCAGATCGAGAACCTGAGAATGTCTGCATTTCTTTTTCACAATATACTCCTGCTAATTTATAGTGACTTTTTTAAATTTTTTTTTAAATGAACATCCCATTTGAAGCCTGATATATCAGAGTATTTACTGAGATGGAAATAATGATATCATTATAAAAGATGCAAATAAAGGGCTTATTAGCTCTTTTTGGGGTGTAATTATACAAACTGTGTATATGGTGTTCACAAATGGACTTTTTCAGTTGATAATTTCTGTATGGATACAACAGAAACCTATCAGATCAGGATCTCAAAGCTACTGAAGACTATGAATAAAAAAAGGCCCTGGTTGGCACAGCGCTCAGGGGTTCCTGTCGGGACAATCAACGGCTGGTTCCGCGGGCGTATTCCCAGAGCAGACCATCTTCTCTCTGTTGCAAAGGTTCTGGGAACAAGTGTGGAATATCTTCTTGAAGGACGGGACTATGCCAATGTTGACAAGTCTCCGGCCAGAAGCCGGATGGTCCGGTGGATTGATCAGCTGAGTGACGACAGTGTTCAGCAGCTGGAGAAAATTCTGGAAGCAATGGGAGATTTTTCCCTGGAAAGCCTTCGGATGATCAAAAAAGAACTGGACTGAGACCTCTTCTCTCTTTGAGTTTCAACATTTAGCGTTTATTATTTTAAAACCCTGCTGATGGCTTCTGTCATATCTTCCATCAGTATGGGTTTGTTCATAGAGGTGGCATTCCTGTCATTCTCTATGGCTGCTTCCGCTTCTGCAATATTCCCCGAACAGAGGATGACAGGGACAGCAGGCCGTATTTTTCTTATTTCCGAGATAAGCCTGTCTCCTGACATTTTCGGCATGGTCTGGTCCGTAATAATCAGATCGAATGAGTCCGGTTTGCTGCTGAACAGGTCCAGGGCTTCCTGCGGATTGGTACTCGCTGTTACATTGTAACCGAGACGGGAGAGCATAAGCTTTTCAACGGTAAGAACATCTTTTTCGTCATCTACCAGAAGTATGGATTCATTTCTGCTTTCAGGTTCCTTCTCCCCTTGCTTCAACAACTCTGACGGAACACTGCCTTTGCTGGCGGGAAAGTAAATCCTGCATTCTGTTCCAGTCCCTTTTTGGCTCTGAATTTTTATAAAGCCCCCCATGGACTGTATGATTCCATGTACTACAGAAAGGCCCATCCCTGTTCCCCGGCCTTTCTCTTTCGTTGTAAAGAAGGGGTCGAAAATCTTGTTCATGATGGCATCATCAATGCCGGTTCCCTGATCTTTTATACTCAATAGGGCATAGGTTTCTGAAGTACTATTCTGGTTTTCAAAATCTTTACCTGCCGGTTCTACCACCCGGAGAGTGACAGATAGTACACCGCCGGTCATCTCCATTGCATGATAACCGTTTGTTGCAATATTCATTACAATCTGATGAAGCTGAGTGGGGTCCCCTTTTATGGTCAGGGCTTCCTGGGTCAGAGACTGATGGATCTCTATAGTTGATGGCAGGGAGGACCTCAGTAAGGCTAGAGTATTTTCTATTTCAGGCTGCATGCTGAAAATGGTTTCTCTGCTTTCATCCTGTCTGGAGAATGTCAGAATCTGCCTGACTAGATCTCTTGCTCTGAATGCACTGTTTAATATTACCTCCAGAGCATTGTATGCCTCACTGCCCTTTTGGGCTTCGCTTTTCAGCTGTTCCGAATAGCCGAGAATGGGAACCAGCAGATTGTTGAAGTCATGGGCAATTCCTCCGGCCAGAGTACCCACAGCTTCCATTTTATGCGCCTGCCGCAACTGCTCTTCCAGCCCGTGTTTTTCTTCTTCAATTTTTTTGTAGACCGATGTGTCTTCAACACTTGACCATATATAGGATTCTCCGTCTCTTTCAACCATAAGACCATTGAGCCTTACGGGGACCAGATGTCCGTTTTTATGTATATACTCTTTCTCATAAGGGCCGTATTTACCGGTTTCCATCAACATTTGAAGCATTTTGTTTTCCATTTCTTCATACTTTTTAGGTGTGATGTCCCAATAGGAGAGCTTGATTACTTCTTCAATTGAATATCCGATAATCGATGCATAAGACGGGTTCACAGATACCAGTTCTCCATTCATCCTGCATAAGGCCAGACCGATGGGAGACTGTTCAAACAGATCTTTGTAATTTTTCTCACTGCGCCTCAATGCTGCCTGCAGTGTCTTTAGCTCTTCATTCTCCTTTGTTACCTGTTCGCTGTGAATATCGTAGATCTTCAGTGTGGAACGGGTCATTGTCAGAATCATACTTAAAAGAGCTAGAGAGATTAAAGCTACAACAGAGAGATATAGATACAGGCTTCTCCGGATGTCCGTCATATACTGCCCGGTTCCGATATAGCACTGCAGTTCGGGAATCCCGATGACATAAGAGATTTTCAACTCAGGACGCATTCTGTTCGGTCTCATATAATGATACAAGACAAATCCGCTTCCGGCTTCAGATCCGGCGGCTTCAATAAGCTCCCTGATGATATACTTGCCTCTTGTATCCTGAAGATCCCAGTTATCCTGCATTTCCATTTCAGGCTGAAAGGGTTGAACCAGCATAATGCCCTGATAATTGCTCATAAAGATATAGTTGTCGCCATATGAATCGGTGTAGACCATATTTCTGACAAGGTCCCTGACCTGAGTAATCGCTTCGTCCTTGGTGATTGTACCCTTGTTATAGGAATTGATTACCGGTGAAATTGCTCCCCGGGCAATGAGTACGGTCTGCTGTAAGTGTTCAAGGCGCTGTTCGCCCGTCAGGTTTGCATAACTTATTGTAAGAATGGTCATCAGAGAGATAAATATAAGAGCAATAAGAATCCCTTTTCTTCGTATTCCTCTTTTCCCGTTTTTAATTGGATTCATGTTTCTATTATCTGATTTTCCGGGGGAGAATGCTAATAAATCCGCGGGAAATTATCCCAGGAAGAGGACTCGGTCTTCCTTCGCCTGCATTGTGCAGGCTCTGAAGGAGAGTTGACATTTGACGGGGATCAATTGTCTCTTATCGGTTGGAGCATCCTTGGTGGTTTAATAACCACTTGCACTTTGGGTATTTGTTCTCCAGGGGCTTTGTATATGCTCTACGGATGGAAAATCAATCACTCTGTAATTCATAGAAAAAGGTTGAAGTTCAATGGTAAGGTCATAGGTCTTTTTGGACTGTGGATAAAGTGGCTTCTACTTTGTATTATCACTTTTGGAAATTATTCTTTCGGGTTGAGTATTTCACTGGAAAATGGAAAGTAGCCAATACGACTTATGAATAGAAATCCCATCTTAGAGAAGCATGATATAATCATTTCTAAAATAGATGATCATATCATTCACTCCGTTTACCTATAACCCTGTATGAAATCTGAAGTAATAATGCCGATAAGGCCATGTGCAGACTCAGTATCAAAGTGGGAATGTCTGCCGTTGTATTAAAGGCAAACAACCCAAGAACCAGAAGGCCCGTAATAAGCAATTGAACCCTGATCGTGAACAGTGCCGCTTTACCGGAAATTTCGATGTCTCTTTCGTCAAATAAAACTAGTCCCTGTTTCTGTAGCTTTCTGTTCTTTGCTCTGCTTGCAAGAATTCTCAAGAGATATACTAAACCGCCTGCACAGATAAGTACTATGCCTCCTGCTTTATCTCCATTCTGATGCCGGACAATTGCTGCGATTATCAGCGCTGTAATGTAGAGAATATTGATGGCTGTTCTGATGTTCTTTTTTTTCATATCTCACCTCTTTAGGATTTCTGTTTGATTTTACTCCGAAGACCAGTCTTTATTTTCGAGTTTGAATAACTGCTCCATGGTGCAGTTCAGGAGAAAAGCCAATTTCATCGCCAGAATGAGAGAAGGTTTGTACTTGCCCCTCTCGAGTGAGATTATTGTTTGTCTGGTGACTCCGGCTTTCTGAGCTATTTCAATCTGTGTCATGCCTTTCAGTTTCCTGTACTCTTTCAATTGACAGATCAATATTATTCTCCTTATGTAAAGCCTGCTTTACATAATTTAGCATGAATTATTTTATATGTAAAGCGTGCTTTACGTTTAGTCGGGAATATTTTTCTTTTAAGAATTAAATGGGCAGTGGTTTGACTGGAGGACTCGGTCTTCCTTCGCCTGCATCGTGCAGGCTCAGTGCGACCCCTCTTCCGTTCCTGAATCAGCATCCCTGCTGATTCGCGCTCCATGTATTCGCGCCGTCACTCCAGTTCGAGTCCTCTCCCAGCTACGAGCAAAAAAAAAGCTTCGACGACCTGAAGGTCATCAAAGCTTTATTTTATGCCTGGAAGAGGACTCGCTTTCCATGTCCCGGGATCATCCCGGTCCATTCCAAGCCCTCCTCCATTGCTAACTTGCCATCCATGGCAAGTTGCTCCTCCAGGTATTCGGAGCCGCAATTACGGTTCGAGTCCTCTTTCAGATACAGAGCAAAAAAAAAGATCTAACAGCCTATCGGCTATCAGATCTTTTTTTATGCCTGTAAGAGGACTCGAACCTCCACGCCCTTGCGAGCACTAGTCCCTGAAACTAGCGTGTCTACCAATTTCACCATCCAGGCAGACGTGTCGCTAGTATAGAGAGGCTTGTTTTTTTTGTCAATAACCGTTTGGGAATGCCTTAAAATATCTGTTTAATCTCTTTGCGGAGGAATTGTTTTCATCTTTTTTTTTATATATATTGATGGCATGAAAGTCCTGTTCATCGGTGAAATTGTCAGCAAAGCCGGAGTCTTTACCATTAAGAAAGTGCTCCCCGGATTAAAGAAAGAGAAAGGCATTGATTTTGTCGTCGGAAACGGCAACGGCGTAACCGGAGGATTCGGTATGGGGAAAAATCATGCCCTGTATCTCAGGAAGCTGGGGCTTGATGCCATAACATCAGGGGAATGCGTCTACTATAAGAAAGATATGGTACCCTTTATTCCTAAAGCCTCTTTTCTGATCAGACCGGCCAACTATCCGCCGGGGAGTCCCGGCAGAGGCTGGGGTGTGTACAATGTGGGTGATGAGAAAGTTGCTGTTATCAATCTGCTTGGACAGTCCGGCTATCAGAGAGTCCATCTGTCCAATCCCTTTTCCTATGTATCAGAGCTTATAAAAAGGGTTAAAGAGATGACGCCCCATGTTATTGTGAACTTTCATGCCACTACCACCGCCGAGCGTCAGACCATGGCTCATGTTGTTGACGGTTCTGTGAGCGCCGTCATTGGTACGGGTACAAAAGCCCTGACAGCAGATGCCTGCCTTATGGAAAAAGGCAGCGCCATGATCACCGATGCCGGGCGGACCGGAAGCCTTCAGTCTGTCGGAGGGCTGGAATCAGAAACAGAAATTAATAAATTCATATACCAGATACCCGAACGGTCTCAGGATGCCTGGGATCAGCTGGAACTGCAGGGTGTCCTGCTGGATCTGGATGATAAGGGGAAAGCCCGGAGCATAGAAACTCTGAGAATCCCCTGTGAGGAGAGACCCGATGATTCAACCGACAATCGTTGAAGAAATACAGACTGACCATACCGTACTGGTCCGCTATCCCAACCCCAAGGCTGAGAAATCAAAAGCATCCCGTTCCTTCTGGAATGTGAAAGAGAGAACATTTCCTGTGGAGAATCCAGAGAACCTTTTTCTGCTGAAAGGGGATATGGTGGAAATCCTTGTGGATCAGAAGGGTTCTATTAAAGCCGCCTTTATGATTTTTATGGTTCCCCTTCTCGGTTTTCTGCTGTTCTACGGACTGGGTTCCTTGTTTCTGCAGAGTGAAGGGCTGCTGTTTCTCTCGGGTGTCATTGGGCTTTGCGCCGGCATGGGAGTGAATGTTCTGGTCAGAAAGTTCAAAGGCCCGGGAACTCTTCCTGTTATTCAGAAAAAGATGACTCCCGAAGGAATGAAGGAGTTTATGAAATGTCATGATGCCTGTAAAAGCTGTAAGGGCTGCGGCTGATTCAACTCCCGAGACTGCTGATGGTTGATGCCATCTCGCTCAAAGGCACAATCTGCCTTATGTAATCATGTTCAATGGCCACTCTGGGCATGCCGAATACGATACAGGATGAGCTGTCCTGTGCCACAGTCATGCCCCCCTCTTTGTATATCTTTCCGATTTCCCTGGCGCCGTCTTTTCCCATTCCCGTCATTATGACTGCAAGAGATTTGTTTCCGTAATTCTCTGCAACAGAATCAAAGAGAACCCCAACAGAAGGTTTATGGCCGTTTACAAGGTCAGAATCATGAAGCCTGATAATGGAGGCCAGGCTCTTTTTTTCAATTGTGATATGGGCATCTCCCGGGGCAATCAGTATCCGTCCCGGTTTGATAATATCCCCTTCGGCAGCTTCTTTTACTTCAAGAGGACAGACTCTGTCCAGACTTGCCGCAAATTCCTTTGTGAATCCTGCAGGCATGTGCTGCACTACAACAATGGGAGTCGCCAGATCCGGATTGATCTCTGCAAATACTTTCCTGAGAGCATTCGGCCCGCCTGTTGATATGCCGATGGCGATGATTTCCGGTTTCTCCGGTTCTGTTCTGGGAGTCATTTTCTCCCAAAGCCTTTCTGAACGGGATGCTGCTGCGGCAGGAGCTGTGATTTTAGTTCTTCTGATTTGTTCTGTTTCACCGGGTTGCGTATCGATATCTTCCAGAGGAGCTTCGATTTTTCCTTTCTTTCTTCTGTAATCCTTGCCGTATGCCTTGAGGACGGAAACCAGGTGAGATCCCACACGATCAATGTCGTCTGTACTGCTGCCTCCCGGTTTGGTGATAAAGTCGGAGGCTCCCAGAGACAGGGCTTCCATTGTAATCTTCGCACCCTTCTTGGCTATGGACGACAGGATCACTACGGGAATATCATACTCTTTCCTGAGGGCTTTGAGAAACTCTATGCCGTTCATTTCCGGCATCTCCAGGTCCAGAACAATAATGTCCGGATTCAGTCTGGGAATTTTATTCAGGCCGAAGCGGCCGTTCATGGCTGTCCCGGCCACCCGCAGAGAATTGTCCTTTTCAATCAGCCTGGAAATTATATTTCTCATCAGAGCTGAATCATCAACGATCAGCACCGAAATCCTGTTATCAGACATGTTGTAATAACCTCTTGTCAGTCCTGAACCTTGCCGTATATGCAGGCCCAGTCTGTTTTAATAAATTTAAACTGTGTGTCCATGCCGAAAAGCGATTCTGAATGTCCTATAAACAGATAGGAATGGGGAGCCATACAAGCCCAGAAGTTATCTATTACATTTTTCTGTGCAGGTTCATCAAAATAAATCAGAACATTTCTGCAGAAAACAATATCCAGATTTCTTTGTTCGCTTCCGAATTTTAAATTGTGGTAGTCGAATTTAATCAGTTCTCCGATTTCCGGTTTGATTTTATATCCATTGTCCACTTCGGTGAAATACTTTTTCAGATAATTTTCGGGAATTCCTGTTACCCTGTTTTTCAGGTAAACACCTTCTTTGGCTTTCATCAGGGATTTCAGGCTCAAGTCGGAAGCGATAACTTCAATCTTAAAATCAGGAGGCAGGTGTTCTTTGAGCACCATGGCGTTTGTATAGGGTTCTTCTCCTGTTGAACAGCCGGCGCTCCAAATGGAGATCTTCTTGTTGCCGCTTTTTCTTTTGCGTTCCACCAGATCGGGAATAACATAATTTATGAATGTATCATAATGAGCCTGATTCCTGAAAAAACGGGTCAGGTTGGTGGTAACAGAATCCAGAAAGTCCTTCAGTTCGCTGTCACTGCCTTTCAGTGCCGTGTAATAGTCCGAAATGGTTGTCAGATTCAGAAGTTTCAGACGCTCTTTCAGGCGGCTTTCAAGTATCGTTCTGTTTGAATCAGAGAAGTGAATTCCGCTTTCGTTGTAGATAAGATCTCTGATTTTCTGGAAATCAGCATCATTTAGAAAATCTGACATGTTCAGTAATAAGTCCTTTGGCTTACATATGAGTCTAAGACTCTGAATAATGGACTGTCAATATAATATGTAGAAAATGATACCCCCAATGTATGAACTATCTACAGATTGACAGTATGTCAGTATAAAATCATAATTTCGGAAGAATGAGAAAGCTTTGTTTTATTCCTGTATTTTCTTTTTTCCTCTTATCCTGTTCCCTGGATTACGGGTCTTCGGTCACAGAAACTCTGGATGAATCCATTCCCACATCCAGGCTGTACGGAGTCAAACGCGTGCAGGTTCAAAACGGAATACCCAAAGTAACCTTTGAAGCTGAGGAAGCCGTTGTCTGGGAAGAGAGGGAAGAGACGGAACTTTTTGATTTTGTTTTCAGTGAATTTGACAGCCGTCGGGATATCATTACCCGGGGTGAAGCCGATTACCTGTTGATAACAGATGCCAATGATGCTGTGGTTGAGGGGGATATCTACGGCTATTCGGTACGCAACGAAGCTTCCATTGAAGCCGATAACCTGAAGTGGGCAGATGAAAAAAGGCTGCTCAGCAGTAGAGAGGAATCAACCGTTGTTATAGAGATGGATAACGGTTCTGTGCTGGAAGGCAAAGGGTTTGAAGCTGATTTATATACCAATACCTCCTCATTCTCTGCCGGAATCGGCGGAGTTCTCGAATCGGGATCGGAGCCGGTTGAATGATTAACCGTTTTATACTTGCAGGATTTCTGATTCTCTTTTTCAATTCATTTCTGTTTGCGGAACAGTACAGTTTCTCCAGTGACTTTCTGAAGTCGGTTATGGCAGAGGGCAGAGAGAAAACTCTTCTTGAGGGAAATGTTGTTGTTCAGTCTGACAAGAAGAGGATCTCCGCAGACCGGGTCGAAATACTGGGTAAGGATTTTCAGTTCTTCATCTGTGAAGGGGATGTTGAGGTAGAAGATCTGGAAAAGGATTTTACTTTGACCTCTGAAGTATTCCATTACGATAATGACAACAGGATTATCAGGATTAACGGCCCCTCCATGATGGAGGATCGTGAAAACGAGATGATCATCAAGAGCAGTTACCTGGAAAACCGGGAGAAGGAAGATCTGATCATCATGCAGGTGGGTGTCCGTATTCTGAAAGAGGACCTGGCCTGCCGCAGTGAATATGCCGTGTATGACAGAGCCTCCAATACTCTTGAACTGACAGGACTTCCTGTTGTCTACAGAAAGGATGATGTGTTCAGAGCGTCCCGGATCACTGTGAATCTGGATAATGATGAGATCAGCATGGAGGGTGTTGTTCAGGGTTCCCTCCTGTCTCAGAACAAGGATGATGAGAAAGACGAGAGCGACGATCCGGCATCAGAGGAACAGGATTCATCAGAAGAGAGTGCAGATGAATCAGCTGAAGAGGGGAAGGGTGATGAGTGACCAGACAAGTACAGATGTATCGTCTCTCCAGGTGGATAATGTAAAAAAGGTTTATGGTAAAAAAACCGCTGTGAAAACCATGAGCTTTTCCATGCACCAGGGGGAAATTGTCGGTCTTCTGGGCCCCAACGGAGCGGGAAAAACAACCTGTTTCTATATGATTGCCGGTTTTATCCGGGCAACCGACGGCCGGATTCTTCTGGATGAAACGGATATTACACACGAACCGATGTTCAAGCGTTCCCGGCTGGGCATTTCCTATCTTCCCCAGGAACCCTCTGTTTTCCGGAAGCTTTCAGTAGAAGACAATATCTGGGCCATTCTGGAAACAAGAACCGACCTTTCAAAAAGTGAAAAAACAGAGAAGATGGAACATCTGATTGATGACCTGGGAGTTCAGAAGGTCAGAACACAGAAAGCCTTTACCCTTTCGGGGGGAGAGCGGAGGCGGACCGAAATTGCCCGGGCCCTGGCAACGGATCCCCGTTTTCTGCTTTTGGATGAACCCTTTGCGGGAATTGACCCCATTGCGGTTTACGAAATAAAAAAAATTATTGAGCACCTCTCGGGCCAGGGAATC
This sequence comes from Spirochaetales bacterium, assembly GCA_028532905.1. GTDB lineage: Bacteria > Spirochaetota > Spirochaetia > DSM-2461 > DSM-2461 > Oceanispirochaeta. The sequence goes on along the minus strand of JAQQAM010000118.1, from coordinate 4,700 downwards.
GGAATTCTGATTACAGATCATAATGTCCGTGATACCTTTGAGATCACCCACCGTTCCTATATCTGTAATCTGGGTGAAATTATCGTCAGCGGCAGCAAGGAAGAGCTGCTGGAGAGTGAACTTGCCAGGACCATTTATCTGGGAAAAGATTTCTCCATGTAAACCTTTGCCGATAGTTCCGGCACGCATCTTGCTAATTCAGAGAAAAATGGTACAATTCTCTTTATCATTTCTTGCCTTCGGAGGAAAGTTTGCAGTCTCAAAGAACTGTGATATCACAGGAACAGCGCCTGAAAATGAGTCCTCAGATGTATCAGTCCATACAGCTGATGGCTTTGCCTATTCAGGATTTGCAGCTCAAAATCGCAGAGGAAATCGACAAAAACCCGGCTCTGGAACAGATGGAGCTGGACAGAACGGCTTCTCTGGATGATGTCCCCGAGAAAAAAAGCGAAGATTATGATCCCTTTGAAAACAGCTCGGATCCCGGTTACACCGGTTCCCAGAATAGCGGCAGTTCGGAAGATACAAAACGGAAATTCCTCGAGGGGGCTGTTTCCCGGGGTGAATCTTTACAGGATCATCTGCTCTGGCAGCTTCATATGACCTATCTGACAGAGCGGGAACAGGAAATCGGCGAGCTTATCATCAGTAATCTGGATGGCAACGGATTTCATATTGATCCTCCTGAAGTCCTTGTGAAAGAGGATGAAAAAGAGATTCTGGATAAGATGATCATGCAGATTCAGGGCTTTGATCCCATAGGCATATGCGTGGCGGATCACAGAGAATCCCTCCTCCTTCAGGCGCAGCTTCGGGAAGACATGCCTGAGGAACTTGAACGAGTTCTTACAGATTTTATGGAATTGCTGGAGAAAGAGAAATATAATGAAATTATAAGGCAGTTGAAAATCAGCCGAGAGCGGTGGGAAAAGATAATGGATTTTCTGAAATCCCTTGACCCCTATCCCGGCAGTGTTTATTCAGAGAGTTCTTATAATTATGTAATTCCGGATTTGATTGTCCGTAGAAAGGAAGGAGAGTTCGTGGTCATCCTCAATGATGAGGAGATCCCCGTTCTCAGAATCAATCCTTTCTTTGAGGAGATTCAGGAGGGGGAAGCCGCAGCCGAAGACAGGAAAGTGAAGCAGTTTGTGAATGGTCGTGTCCGGGATGCCCGCTGGTTTATCGGGAGTATCAATCAGAGAAATATGACTTTGCTCAAGACAGCAACCGCTATTCTTGAATTTCAGAGAGATTTCTTCAGAAAAGGACCGAAGTATCTGAACCCTCTTACATTGAAGGATGTAGCCGGGGAAATCGGAGTTCATGAGGCGACTGTATCGAGAATTACCACCAACAAGTATGTTCAGACTGAGTGGGGTATATACGAACTGAAACACTTCTTCTCCAATTCTATTTCAGGAGCCGGTTCAGGAGGCTCCAAGTTCTCCAAAGAAGGGGTCAAAGAGGTTATAAGAGAGATTATCCAGGAATCAACATCAGAAAAGAAACTGTCAGACCAGAAGATCTCTGATCTTCTGAGCAAGAAAGGAATTAATATCGCCAGAAGGACTGTTGCCAAGTACAGAAAAGAACTTGATATCAACTCTTCTTTCAAGCGGTAATAATTTAATTTTACAGTGACTTGTCCATTTTTTTCCGGACAGGGCCACTTGATAGGAGGCTTCTATGACAGTAGAGCTTAAAGGTGTCCATTATGATGTATCCGACAGAACCAGAGAGTACGTGGGGAAAAAGATTAAAAGGCTTAAACACGTTGAGGATCTGATTGTAGATTTTCATATGACATTGACCAGAGAACCAAAGGGGATGTACATCGCTTCGTCAGATGCTCATTACCGCTGGGGACAGAGCAGTCATGTTAAAGTGGAAGACCGTGATTTATATAAAGCGATTGATGTGATGTTTGATAAGATGGAGCAGAAATCGACGAAAGAGAAGGAAAAGATTCAGGCTCATTGATATCCTGATTTTAATAACAGCGGGGTCGTCTTCAATAGAAGAGGCCCCGTTTTTTTATACCCTCTGGTCTGCAGGATGCCCGAAGGGAAAAAAGAGTAGAATTTTTACTGAAAAAACGGTAGAATCCTGTAACTGAGTGATCGGGAAAGTTGAGGATATATGGATAAGTTTACAGTTCTGGATCTTCTGGATCTGGATCTGCATGATTACAATGCCCTTCATTTAAGCTGTATTGCAGGGAGAAAGGGACTTGTAAAGACTATTGATCGTATGGATCTCAATCGTCCGGGATTGGCATTGACCGGGTTTTATAAAACCTTTGCAGCCCACAGGGTGCAGGTGTTCAGTCTTGCAGAGCATGAGTATCTTAAAGAGATTGAACAGTCGGGAGACAGATCATCGGTTCAGCAGCTTTTCAGCTACCCCATACCCTTTTGTGTGTTCTGCAGAAATCTGAAGCCCGGCGACTGGTTTCTGGAGATGGCGGAGAAAGCGGGTGTGCCGGTTCTGACAACCTCCCTGCCCTCCAGTGAGTTTTCTGTCAGAATTATCAGAACCTTAGGGGATATTCTGGCTCCCCAGGAAAAACAGCATGCCGTAATGGTGGAAGTATTCGGTATGGGCGTGCTGATCAAGGGAGAAAGCGGTGTCGGAAAGAGTGAAACCGCTCTTGAGCTTCTGGAAAGAGGTCACCGTCTGGTTTCTGATGATTCGGTTCTGCTGAAATGTTTCAGCGGCAAGATCATTATGGGCTTCAGTGATGACAGGGTTCTTAGTCATCATATGGAGATAAGAGGACTGGGAATCATCAATGTTTCCCAGATTTTCGGGGTTCGGAGCATCAGGGATAAAAAGCAGGTTCAGATGGTTATTAATCTGGAAGAATGGGATTCTTCAAAAAATTATGACCGTCTTGGAACAACTGAGCAAAAATCTGATATACTGGGAGTACAGATTCCCACGTTTGATATACCTGTTAAGCCCGGAAGGAATATTCCGGTTATCATTGAGACCGCAGCACTCAATGAAAGGTTGAAGCAGAAGGGACATTATGCTGCTAAAGAATTTAACAAGAACCTGATACAGATGCTGGAAAGCGAGAATGCCAGAAAAATGTATCAGGATAATTATTAGAGACAGGAATTAAAGAATGGTTCAGAAAAATACAAAAGTAAAAAACAGAGCAGGACTGCACGCCAGGCCGGCGGCAATGATTGTTCAGGCCGCATCTCAGTTTGAATCTACCATTTACATAGAGAAAGGCTCCGAGAAAATAAATGCTAAATCCATAATGGGAATCCTCACAATGGGTGCCGGTTATGATACCGAAGTGGTGATCAGTGCCGAGGGTGCAGACGAACAGGGAGCTCTTGATGCGCTTTATTCACTTTTTGAAAGCAGGTTCGAAGAGGAATAGACTCCTCCAGTTCCCTGCAGCAGCCCTTTTTCTGTTCATTCCTCTGCTCCTTCCTGCAGAAAGCCGGGGGGAGGGAAGATACAGTTTTTCAGAAAAGGGGAATCTGGTTCTCAGCTACTCACCCCGTTCGGTTTCAGAACAGAAAATCAGGCAGAACATCAGTCAGGGACATAAGTCTGAAATTTATATCAGTTACAGGATACAGCAGAATTCAGGGCGCCTGGAGATGGGGGGAGTCCACCATGAAATCAATATCCGGCGAACAGGATTTCAGGATCTGATAACAGGAGATTATGTTCTGATGCTGGACGGCCGGGAGTCTGCGGTTTTTCAGGACTGGGACTCTTTTTACGGGGCTTTTACATCTACTGTGGTATACCCCAGCAGACTGGTTCCCGACAGCCGGGATACCCTTCAGGTTAAAATCAAATCCAGAATCATATATAAGAAACTTGTTCCGCCTTTCAGCATGCTGTATCTGATTCCCGGAAAATTCATGCACAGTGAGGTATGGCAGGTTGTCCATCCGGAGGAGTTCAGATGAGGCTTAAGGATATAAGAAATATTCTGCAGAACAGTATTGTCACAGTTCTCCTCATGTATCTTCTGGTTATTGTTCTGATTCTGGTATTTGCCTCTTCCATGCTGGGGGGGATGGATCAGAATACTATCGGGGAAGAACCTGTCCAGATAATTCTGCTGGTTGCCATTCCTCTTCTGATTCTGGCAGCCCTTCTCTACAGTTTTTTCTTTGTCTGGAACAAAGTGAAAACCAGGCACTCCCGTTACCGTTTCAGGCTGCGCCTGATCAGCTTTATCTTTCTGATCATCCTCCTCATATCCCTTCCCCAGACAATTCTCTCTGTCAGATTTGTGGATATGGTTTTCAGCAGATGGTTCGGGACGGATGTGGGAGATGCCCTGAACAGCGGCCTGGAGATCGCCTTAGAGTACTACTTTGACCTGAACAGAGAACTGGAGGATATAGGAAACAGTCCCTATCTTGCCCTTTCCGCCACAAAGGTGATCAACTCTCCCGAACAGGTCTGGAGAGAGATCAAGGCCCAGTATCCCCGCCTGGAGGGTATGCAGATTGTTTCCTCCCGGGAGATCTATGTTTTCGGAGACCCCCGGCTGACCTATTCCCGGGAGGAAATCACCCGGCTTCAGCCCGGATTGATTCCCAAAAGAACGGTTCCCGAGTTCAGCATTCTGGGACTGGTCCGGGACTATCAGCTGGCCGGAGAACCCTACAGGATTATTCTGTACCGCACCATTCCCCGTAAATTTGACGAAC
>JAQQAM010000117.1 GCA_028532905.1 Spirochaetales bacterium | reverse complement strand
AGCCGGACCCGAAGGTGTACTGAGAAGTTCATCAGAGGGAGCATCGGCGGCAATACAGCCGTCATTGAGCACCAGTATTCTGGTGGACACAGAGGCTATTTCTGAAAGGATGTGGGAGCTGATAATCACGGCGTGATCTTTTCCGAGATCCCGGATCAGTTCCCGTATATCTATAATCTGCCGGGGGTCCAGTCCGGAGGTGGGCTCATCCAGAATCAGAAGTTCAGGATCTCCCACCAGGGCCTGTGCCAGACCGATCCGCTGCTTGTATCCCTTGCTCATGGTTTTCACAGGCCGGTCTATGACATCCGTAATCCGGCTGAGGCCGCAGACCCTTTCGATTTCCCCATTCCTTTTTTTGCGGGGAATGTTTCTGACGGAGCAGACCATATACAGCTGCTCCCGGACGGTCATATCGGGGTAAAGGGGGGGAAACTCGGGAAGGTAACCCATCTGTTTTTTGTATTCCAGGGGGAGTTTCTGAATGTCCGCCCCGTTCAGGGTGATGGTTCCCCCGGTGGGGGGAAAGAAACCGGCGAGCATATTCAGGGTTGTGGATTTTCCTGTACCGTTGGCACCGAGAAGCCCCAGAACCTCACCCTTTTCCAGGGTGAAAGAGATATCCCGGACAGGATGGACCCGTCCGTAATCCTTTGAAAGATGCTCAACCTTCAGCATTGCTGTCTTACTGCTCCAGATATTTTTGTACCGTTCCCGCTACAGCGCCGGGCCCGGCCAGCATCTCGAAAAACAAAGATTCCACCTTGCTGCCGAGATTGTGTTTATAGAGATCCACTCCGAATATCTCCGCATTTGAGAGGAGGCCTTCCAGAGCGTTATGAACCTGTGGGAGATTACCGGAATACCCGAGGGAAAAGGATGCCACAAAGGGCTGAACCTTGTCCAGATTAGGATCGGGGCTGAGGTCAAAACTTTCTCCCTGATCATCAATGGCCATCAGATAACGGAGCCATCCGGCCATAAACAGGGGGATAAATGTAAGAAAGGAAAGGTCCGATTTTCCCCGGACGATATAGGCCTTCATGGTTTCTCCGAAGCGGACGGGGATTTTCTTGGAGGTATCGGTGGCAATCCTCTGGGGAGTGTCGGGAACATGGGGATTGGGGAACCGGACTTCGATGCTGTCCCGGATAAAATCCTTGGCATTCATAATGCCCGGGTCCACAACAACCGGCATGCCTTCGCCGTATCCCAGTTTCTCAATAAACCCCTTGAGAAGGGGATCTTTCATTTCTGCGGAGATGGAATCATAGCCCATCAGACATCCGAACACAGCCAGAACAGTGTGCAGGGGATTCAGACAGGTACAGACCTTCATCTTCTCGATTTTATCGATGGTTTCCTTGTCGGAAAACAGGACACCCGTATCTTCCAGAGGCCCCCGTCCATTGGGGAAAATATCTTCAATGGCCAGATACTGGGACTCCTCGGCATTCACAAAGGGAGACACAAAGGTGTTCTTCCCAGTTTTTACAAGTTCCATTCCCTCCAGACCGTCTTCTTCAAAAACAGCGTTGAGTACAGATGAGGGACGGGGGGTGATTTTATCGATCATACTCCAGTTGAAGGAGAGTTTTGATTCGTCATTCAGGTAGTCCAGAAAGCCCTGTCCTGTGCTCTCTTTCCAGGCGTCCGCATAAGCCATGACAGCCTCTTTTAAAAGAGTGCCGTTGTGGCTGCAGTTGTCCATACTCACCAGAGCCAGAGGGGCGGCGCCCTTCTGATACCGGGCATAGAGTAGGCGTGTGATAATTCCGATGGTGGATGTGGGCTGTCTGTTAAAATCATCCAGATCCGGCTGTATCCAGGGAAAGGGTTTTCCCTGATCATCTTTTACAGCGTACCCTTTTTCTGTAATAGTCAGGCTGAGTATCTGCAGGGAGGGGGCGGTGAGAACCTCTTCCATCCGCTCATAATCCCGGGAGGGGATCAGGCTTTCGGTCAGGCTGGCGACAACCTCTTTGGTTATATCGCCGTTTCCTTTAAGGGTGACGGCCAGAGCCAGGTTATCAAAGGCTTCATAGGCCTTTTCAATAATCTCCTCGTCAAAGGTTTCACAGACAATAATTCCTGTATCCGCTTTGCCTTCATTCAGAAGCTGCTGCTGCAGAACGGCCACAAAGGCCCGGAAGATATTTCCGGCGCCGAAGTGAATCCACCGGGGTGTTTTCCGGCTGTTTTCCCGCACTGTTTCTATATCAAACTCAGGGAGCTTATAGCCTTTTGCCGTCCACTGATCTCTGTTTTCCAGGTCTTTTAAAGTTAATTTCATTTCCTCTTCCTTAATAAAACGGCGGAACAACCGCCGGGGTCCTGCTAGAGCAGACAGGCTCCGCTGTCTTTATCCAGATACATCCGGGCATTGACCGTCCGGAGAACCGATGCCGGGCAGCCGGGAACAACCGCTCCGGTCAGGGCTGCCTGAACAGCCGGAGCCTTCAGGGGACCGGGAACGGTACAGAAAACATGCTCGGGACGGATCAGTTCGGGAATGGTCACTGTCAATGCGGTTTTCGGAACATCCTCCAGCTGTGCAAAACAGCCGTCATTCACCTGCTGCTGCCGGCAGACCTGATCCAGTTCCACAACTTTCACCGCTGCCGGATCATTGAAATCGGCCACAGGCGGATCGTTAAAGGCCAGATGGCCGTTCTCTCCGATTCCGTTCATACAGATATGCAGGGGATTCTCTTTCAGAATCCGGGCATAGCGTTCGCACTCGGCTGCCGCCTCGCCCTGGCCGTCCATGTAGTACACATTTTTGAAAGGGACATGGGCAAAAATGGCCCTTTTAAGAAAATTGCCGAATCCTTGAGGAGCATCGGCATCCAGACCGATGTACTCATCCATATGAAAGGCATTCACCCTGTCCCAGGGGATCAGATCCGATTCCCGGAGGCCCTCCAGCACTTCCTGCTGGGAAGGAGCGGCGGCAAACATCACGTTGATGCAGTCCTTCGTTTCCAGAAGCTCCAGAATACAGCGGGTGATATCCTTCACAACCGCATGTCCCATGGCTTTCCGGTCTTCAAAGACACGGACATCCAGACTGTCTATTTTTTTATTCAGAATCTCTGACATTTAAAACTTACCTTTGAAATTGGTTATGGTGGAATCCTCAAACCCTTTTACCGACTTTGTCTTCTTATGAAAACGGGTCGCCTCCTTCACCCGTGAGGGAAAGGCGTAGTAGGGATCATCCTTCTGCAGAGGCAGGGTGACTTCCCCACCGGTAAAGGCGGATTTATAGATGGCTGAAATCAGCTCAATGGCATTACGCCCGTCCTGTCCGCTGGAGACCAGGGGGGTTCCCTTCTCTATGGCGTCCAGTACATTCCCCACCTGACCGGTGTGATGCTCATGCACCAGGTCCGGCAGAGCTTCATATTCACGGGTCAGCTGCTCAATGAGTTCATCATTGTCCATGGGAAAACCGTTGGACCGGGGTGTACTGGCTTTTACATCAAAAGGGATCGCCATGGAGGCGTTTTCCATCTGAAAATCCAGTTTCTGAACTTCTCCGTGATGAATCAGGGATGTATTGATCTGACTCATGGTGCCGTCTTCATAGCGGAGTACGGACATGGAGAGATCCTCTTCCTCTGAGTTGTTATGATTCAGGTTGTTCAGAAAGGAGTGAACCTTCACAGGTAGTCCCTTCGCCCAGAGGAGAAGGTCTATATGATGCACCGCATGATTCAGGGTACAGCCGCCCCCTTCACTTTCCCAGACGCCCCGCCAGTACAGGTCATAGTAACTCTGCCCTCTGAACCACAGTGAGTTGATCTGTGAAAACAGAAGCTTTCCGTAGTTTCCGCTGCGGACGACGGCAATGGTGTTGGCGATGGAAGTGATAAAACGGCTCTGGGCGACCACGGAAACAAGGGCATTCCCCTTCTCTGCGGCAGCCAGAATCTGATCACACTCCTCCAGGCTCATGGCCATGGGCTTTTCCAGAAGCACATGCTTTCCCGCCTCAAGAGCCTTGACGGCTATATCCCTGTGGGTGGCGGGAGGAGAGCATATGGACACAATGTCCACATCATCCAGACCTTCCTCAAAAGAGGAGGAGGCCCGGGCCTTGAGGCCGTATTTCTCAATAAGGGCCTCGGCCTTGCTGACTGTCGGGTTGGAGATAAAGGTGATCTCGACTCGGTCAGCAAAACTCAGAAATCCTTCAATATGAGCCGGTGCAATGGCTCCGGCTCCTACAATCATGGCTTTCAGCATTCTCTTCCCCCGACCCTCTTATTTTGTTTTCTTTATGGCTTCAATCAGCCCCAGAAGATACTGGGAACCCAGGGCTCTGTCGTACAGACCGTAACCGGGCATGGAAACCTCACCCCAGATGGCACGGCCATGGTCCGGACGGACGGGTCCGTCAAAACCGATTTCATCAAAAGCCTTCATGATTTCATACATATCCAGAGAACCGTCAGAAGAGAGGTGTGCCGACTCTTCAAAGATTCCGGGAGCCGTATGTTTTGTATTTCTCACATGGGCAAAGTGGATTCTTCCTTTCAGGGAACGGATGATATCGGGAATGTCATTATCCGGTTTGGAGCTGAGGGATCCGGTACAGAGGGTTACACCGTTATACTCGGAGGGCACTTCTGTAACCAGCCGCTGCAGGTCCATTTTGTTTTTCACGATTCGGGGCAGACCGTACACGCTCCACACAGGATCATCAATATGGATGGCCATTTTTACACCGTATTGTTCACAGGTGGGCATAATGGCTTCCAGAAAATACTTCAGATTCTGAAAGAGTTTTTCGTTGTCTGTATCTTCATACAGGTGAAAGAGTTCTTCCACCTTTCCCATCCGTTCAGGTTCCCAGCCGGGCATGACAAAGCCGTTGGAATCATTATCGATGTGGTCGAAGATTTCCTGGGGATGAATGGCATCCACCTTTTCCTGGTTATAGGCCAGTACGGTGGAACCGTCGGGGCGGACTTTTGCCAGTTCACTGCGGGTCCAGTCAAATACGGGCATAAAGTTGTAGCAGACCATATTGATGCCCTCGTCAGAGAGCTTTTTCAGGGTGGCAATATAGTTTTCAATATGCTCATCCCGCTTGGCATGCCCCACTTTGATCTCGTCGGAAACATTGACACTTTCCATACCGTAGATTTTCAGACCTGAGGCTTCCACCCCTTTCTTCATCTTCTGAATGTCTTCCAGAGCCCATTCGTCTCCGGGTGCCGTGTCATAAAGAGTTGTAATAACTCCCCCTACTCCGGGGATCTGGCGAATCTGTTCCAGGGTGACACTGTCGTGTCCTTCCCCGAACCATCTGAGACTCATTTTCATAAAACTATCTTATCCTTATCAGTAAATTAAATTCGGCAGAAACATGACCACATCAGGGATGAAGATCAGTACGATTACCAGAAGGATAACCGCGAGGTAAAAGGGCATGGTTTCTTTAATAAAATCTTCCAGCGGGGCATCCAGAATCTGACATACGGTGTAGAGCGCCGTTCCCACAGGGGGCGTCATACAGCCCATGGTGACTATGGTCATCATCAGGATTCCGAAGTGTACCGGATCAACACCCATATCCTTGATAACAGGCAGGAAAATGGGAGTCAGCAGCAGAACACTGACGTTACTGTCAATAAACATTCCGGCAAAAGCCAGGAACAGGACTATAATGATCAGCATAATCTGGGGATTCTGTGTAATTCCGATCAGAAGGGAACCGATCTTTCCGGGTACGTTTTCCAGAGAAAGGGCGTAACCGAAGATACCCGACAGAGCGATAATCAGAATGATGGCTCCGTTGTCGATAAACGAATCCTTAAGGGCAGCTTTGAATGAATCCCAGGTCAGCTCTTTATAGATGAACTTACCCACAAACAGGGCGTACACAACCGCAAAGGCTCCGGCTTCAGAAGGGGTAAACAGTCCGAAACGGATTCCCACAATCAGGAGAACCGGAAACATCAGGGCCCAGATGGAATCTTTGAGGTCTACAAAGACCTCTTTCATGGTGATTTTTTCCACATCTTTGTCGGGCATGTCATATTTGTGGATTCTGGATGTGATGGATACGGTGGACATAAGGAACACCATCATCAGGAATCCGGGAATAATACCGGCGATAAAGAGTCTACCAATGGAAACTTCCCCTACAAATCCGTAGAGAATCAGCCCCAGACTGGGGGGTATGGTGGCGGTGATCAGAGAGGAGAGACAGGTAATACCTGCTGTATATCCTCTGGGATACCCTTTTTTCACCATGTTATGACCCAGAATACGGGCCTGCATGGAGGCATCTGCCACAGCAGATCCGGAAACACCACCCATCATGGTACTGAGTACAACATTCACCTGAGCCATTCCTCCGGCCATTCTTCTGGTGAGAAGGGAGGAGAAGCGGAGCAGGCGGGGGGTAATGCCTGTTCTGTTCATCAGGTTCCCGGCAAAAATAAAGAAGGGAACCGCCAGAAAGGCAATGGACTGGGTCTGGGCGACAACCCGCTGAACCGTAATGGAAAAGGGAATCATGTCGCTGGTCAGGAAAAATACCGCACCCGAAATACCGATGGTAAAACCGATGGGCATATTAATGGCTAATAACAGAAAAAACGTAATTACAAGTAATATCATCTTTTGTATTCCTTCTACTGCCAAAGCCGGTTTAGGGCTTAGGCAATTATTCAAGTAGACCTGAGGGCCTAACAGCAGCTCTTCTCAGGGATCTCTTCATCCCCGGGGTTGTCGCGGAGCACGTTATAATCATCTTCCCTGAAATGGGTAATGATCTTTCCGATTTTGATACAGGCTGTCAGAATCATCATGGCTGATGAGACAGGAAGGGAAACCGTAACAAAGGAGTAACTGAACCTGGACAGGGTCTGAAAACTTCTGTCCACACTCTCAATACTCAGTTTGATTCCCTGCACAACAAAGGCTGCGAGAAGGGCAATAATTATGGAAAATACAGCTATCTGTACAATTTTGGCAATTTTGGGGTTAAACTTTTTAACCAGCATATCCACACCCACAAGACGGGAGTGGCGCATGGCTACATCTGCACCGAGAAAGGCGGCCCAGGAAAAAAGAAATTTGGCTATATCATCCGCCCAGACAATAGGTTTGTTAAACTGTCTGAAAAAAGCGGCTGAAAAAATCAGGACGACGATGGAGACAAAAACCGTCCCGACGATCATTTCCTGTATTTTGCAGTAGATCTCGTATATCTTTTTCATCTATTCCTCAACATTCGGATAAAAAAATAGCCGGCAGTTCATACATACAGGACAATCTGCCGGCTGATTTTAAAAAGTTAGTACAATTCTGAATTAAAGACCAAGCTCAGCGTAGAGTTCATCCTTCAGTTCAGAGAATCCCATTTTTACGTATACAGGCTGTACAGCTTCTACGAAGGGAGTCTTGTCAATTTCAACAAATGTAACACCGGCAGCTTCCATTTCCTTGATGTAATCTTTGGATTTGGATACAACGATTTCCTGGTTGTCTTTATATGCATCAAAGGCAGTGTCCAGAAGAGTTGTCTGCTGTTCGGGTGTCAGTGTATTGAAGAATTTGGTACCGGTGACCATGGAAGCGATCAGAGTGAAGTGCTCGGAAAGGCTTACGTGGCTTTTGATTTCATAGAATCTCATGGAGTAGATACCGGGGATCTGAGCTTCACATCCGTCTACAACACCCTGTTCCATTCCCTGATATGTTTCAGCCCAGGGGAGAGCAGTGGCGATAGCGCCCATGGCGTTTACAGAGTTTACGAACAGATCGGAACCGATGGTTCTGATTTTTACACCCTTCAGGTCAGCGGGTTTGGTTACGGGGAAGTCGGTTACCCAGCTTCTGACACCGGAGTATCCGTTAACAGTAACCAGTTTCAGACCTTTGGCTTCAAACTCTTTGTCCCATTTGGCGTAGAGGTCGGTGTCTCTGATCTTGTTCAGGTAGGTGTAATCGGGGAGAAGGTAAGGCATCTGAACCAGACCGAACTCGGGAACGTAGGCTGCCAGACGTCCGGGGTCAGTGGCGTTGATGACAGGAACACCCTGAATGGCCTGTTCAGTAACGTCGTCGGTTTCACCCATTACGGCGTTGATTTTAACTTCTGCATTAAACATACCGGTGGCATTCAGTCTTTCAGCATAGTCGAAGTGACCCATGGACTGAGTGTCTTCCTTACCGCTGGTTCCGGCGATAAACACTTTGGTAGCTGATGCAGAAGAGTCTCCGCCTTCCTGCTGACCATTGGCAAAAATGCTGCCGCTGATGAGAAGAGACAGAACTACAAGGATAATAAGATTCTTTTTCACAAAGTTCTCCTTTGACATAATATACAAACACACTACCATACAAGTATGCATATGGCAACTTTTTTTTTCAGAAATTTAACTGCGGGGAAATTCCGGACAGTTTCCGGGAGTGAATTTCTCTCTGAAACAGGGATTGGAAGCATGCTGTGCAGCCGTTGAAAACGGCCGAAGCGGAAGCGCAGTGCTGGAAAGCCCGCCCCTCTTTCCCTGTCTGCCGGACAGGGGGAGAGGGATTTCCCGAAATATCCTTTAAAGGCTCATTTTAAAAAAGGATTCTGGCCATGATCGGGATCACAGGGTATTCTTGTTATCTATGAAGAATATTAAATCCGTAGGAATCATCGGCGCGGGGGCCCTGGGTCTTCTGTATATGGAGCGGATCAGCAGCTGGCTGGGAGATGAGGCTTTCTTTCTGGCCACCGAAGAGCGCTGTCATACAATCAATGCAACGGAATACAGCATAAATGGTCAATCCAGATCCTTTAAGGCTCTGAATCCTCTGGAACTGGAAGTTGAAGCAGACCTGATCATCCTGGCGGTTAAGAATTATCATATGGACGACATACGCCCCCTCCTGGTCACAGCCTCGGGTCCGGGAACCATAATCCTCTCGGTTCTGAACGGCATCAGCAGCGAACAGATGATAAAAGAGGAGTGCCCTGAATCCACAGTACTCTATGCGGCTGCCCTGGGCATGGATGCTGTGAAAGTGCAGAACACCCTGAACTTCTCTACCCCCGGAAAGATCATTGTCGGGGAAGAACGCAACCGCCGCACCCCTGAACTGGACAGCTGTACGGCTCTTTTTGAAGAATGCGGCATTGCCTATTCTGTCCCGGAAGACATCCACAGGGAGCTCTGGTTCAAATGGATGATCAATATCGGAGTGAACCAGGTTTCTGCCGTTACCGGCGCCCCTTACGGCAGTTTCCAGACCGACCCTGTTCTGCAGGATCTTATGAACAGAGCCATGCTGGAAACTGTGGCTCTCGCCGCCGAAGAAAAGATAAATTTAACTGAGTCATCACTCAAAACATGGTATACTGTCCTCCACACCCTTGGAGCCGACGGCAAGACGTCCATGCTTCAGGACATAGAAGCCGGAAGAGAGACAGAGGTGGACTCCTTTGCCGGAGAGCTGATCAGAAGAGCCCGGAAAAAGGGAATATCCGTTCCTGTCAATGAGACTCTTTATGCCATTATAAAGACAAAAGAATCCCTGTACTGATTTCCCGGAAAGACTCCCGGTCCTTCCTGTTTCAGGCAGCCGGCTTTGCTACAAACATCCATGGAGAAGAGGAATGAAGAGTTACTGGCTTATTAACGGACGCCTGATTGACGGAACAGGACAGGCCGCCGTCAGGGGCAATATTCTTATTGAAGATGACAGGATTATCCGAATACAGAAGGAAGATCCGGCAGACAGCCTGCCCCGGATGGACTGTGAGGATCATATTGTTGCCCCCGGGTTTATTGATATCCACTCCCATCTGGACTGGTATACGGGGAATGAGGGGAGCAGAGAATTGATTATGCCCTTTCTGCAGCAGGGGCTGACAACTGCTGTAGGAGGAAACTGCGGCTTCAGCACCTTCGGCTACCCCGAAACTCATTCCTATATGAACCTGCTGCAGGACAATCTTTTCCGGACGGGGAGAGCGGAACTGACCTGGCGGAATGCCGAGGGTTTTAAAAAGCATATCACTGAAAACGGCAGTCCCCTGAACATCCTCTCCTATGCAGGCCATGGAACAACCCGGACAGCCATCAGGGGCTATGATGCCAGTCCCCTTACGGAGGGAGAACTGAAACAGCTTCTGGACCTCCTTGAGGAGAGCCTGAATCAGGGAGCCTGCGGTATATCCCTGGGCCTCCAGTACGAACCGGGTATTTTTGCCGATGAGAAAGAGCTGGAAGCCGTGGCCCGTCTGGCGGCATCCCACAACAAGGTTCTGGCGGTTCACCCCCGGGCGGCTTCGGCCATTTCCGGAAGCTACCCGATGGTGCCTTTTGGAGAAGCCCACCATATCAAAGCCCTGAAAGACATGATCAGACTGGCCGAAAAAACGGGAGTCAGGCTCCAGTTCTCCCATCTGATCTTCGTGGGTTCAAAAAGCTGGAAATCGGCAGACAAGGCCTTCCGGCTTCTCGAAGAGGCAAAAGCCAGGGGCGTGGATATTCACTTTGACACCTACGGCTACTCTCTGGGAGCCAGCCGGATCAATGTCATTCTGCCTGAATGGTTTCTGGCGGATCTGAAAAAGAATCTGGATGACAAGAGAGCTCTGAGCCGTCTGCGGGTGGAAATCAAGGCCATGGAAGTTCTTCTGGGCTTCGGATATGATCAGATAAGAGTGACCAATACGGTGTATCCGGAATGGGAACAGTACAACGGGCTGTATCTTTCGGAA
>JAQQAM010000116.1 GCA_028532905.1 Spirochaetales bacterium | reverse complement strand
TTAGGCAAAATCTTCAAACAATTTTTTAATGAGCCTCTAGTAGTCCACTTCATCCTTGAGAACTGCCAGGGCATCAAGAGGATCCATAGCCTAACTGTACAGTCTTTCATCGTTGGTTATGGACACATAGGAATCGATAATAGCCAGAATCTGGCCGATTTCTGAGATAGTTTTCTGACCCTTGGGGTATCCTCTGCCATCCAGTTTTTCATGGTGTTCCAGGGCTCCCGGAATGGCACAGTGAACATCTTTTCCGTTGGCCTGCAGAATCTCCGCTCCCAGGAGAGTATGATTTTTCATGGTTGTAAACTCATAATCCGTCAGGGGACGGGGAGCACTGAGAATCTCATTGGGGATTTCAGTTTTTCCAATATCATGAAACAGTGCTGTCAAACCGTAATTGACTGTGGTGTCGAATGGCTTTTTTGTGTAAAAACAGTATCCCACTGTCAGAGCCATCACATTGAGGGAGTGGATTGTTGTGGAGTAGTCTGAATGGGAGATTTTTGCCAGATTCTTGATAACATCGGGCTGCCGGGAGTAGCTGTCCACGATAATTTCCATGGTATCGGGGATAACTTCCAGCCCTCCGGAGCGTGGCTCATGGAGCGTTTCGTCAATAATATTGATCAGCTCTTCCTTGACCCTGGCGACCCCCTCTTCCATACTCTCTTCCAGATTGCTGCTGAAACCGGTATGGACTTTGCTTAGACACTTGCTCTTGTCCTCGGGACGGATATACAGATCACCGGAATAGCCCTTGTCCTTCAGCCGTTCATCAGCAATATGCATTCCTGCAGATTTATAAAGAAGCACCTCTCCCGAGGTTTTGTTTTTATAGTAGAGATCAATATCGGTATAATACTTCAGATTGGATTTCCTGACGGTTATCCATTTCTCTTTTTTGAATGATATCATCTTGTTTTTTTATATCGTTTAAATTGGATTTGTCTTAGACTACCCTGTTTTGCTTCATAAATAAATCCCTAATTACCTGTTTTCCGATTTTTCCGGAATTTGTTGAATTCCATCTGACTCTTCCGGGCCGGGGGCTTCCTGGTCTTCCCCATCCTGAATACGGGTGATGAATCCGGCATAAAATCCTGAAAACAGAAACATGTAATATCCTATGATAAACCCAAGAATAACATTAAGAATCTCGCTCTCCACAGCAAAGAGCATAGTGAAATTCAAAGCCATGGGCAGAAATGTACAGATTCCCACTGCCGCCAAAATCTTTTTTCTGTTCATTCTGTACAGGTGGCTGCTGACCCGGACGGCCTGAAAATTCCTGACTCCCGCCACAAGGTAGAGGGGAACGGCAGAGGAATAACGGAGCATTCCGTAGAGTGTGAACAGCAGAATAACCGGAAACATGACAATGATCTGCACTTCCTCCGGAGCTCCTCCATTGCCGAGGAGATAACTGACCAGTACGGACACCAGGGCTCCTGAAAGAACCAGAGGGATGATCCTGAGGGCCATGGCCAGTGTGGTGGTTATATAATAGGGGATTTTCCGAAAGGCCAGCCCCACAAGGCTGTTGTAGTCCTCACTGCCCCCTTCTCCGACAAGCAGTACAATCACAATATTGGGAATACTTCCCAAAAGGGACAGCAGAAGCATGACAGGGAGAACAATTCCGCTCCCGCTGTCCATATGCTTTACCATATCTCCTGACCGCAGGAGAATGAAAATATTGGTGGGTATGTAAAAAACCGCCCAGATCAGAGTCATGTACCCCATATGGGGTTTCAGAAACTCCCAGGTTTCGGAAAAGACAGATTTAACGGTTCCTTCAATGCGCAGTGAATAATCGCGTACATTCATATCTTTTTATACCATAATCTGAAGGGATGAGAAAACCCGCGCCGGGATAGGAATGGAAATGACCGCGGCTGACCCTGCGGCGGTGACAGAGCAGGAGGAAGGCAGCCGCACCGGGGCATTGGAGTGGATAGCCCCTGGAACCGGAAACAGGCCGTTAGCCTCAGAATTCTATGCTGTTTTTTAAACTGCGCCTATATATTAGTTATTTTATAATATTTTTTGAAACCTTCTTAGATTATGATATATTAATATATATAGGAAATCCTAATTACAGGGAGTTGATTATGAAAAAAATAGTATTGGCAGGGTTTGTTCTGCTGGCTTCCTCCCTTTGGGGAAGCGGTCAGATTGAAGAGATGCCCGAGGTAAAGGCGGTATCCGATGAAAAGGGTCCGAAGATAAACAGCCCTGAGGAGGTTGAAGAGATAATGAATGACAAAAGCCTTGAGATTGCCACCTTTGCAGGAGGATGTTTCTGGTGTACAGAGTCAGATTTTCAGGAGATGCCCGGCGTGAAGGAAGTTCTGTCCGGTTATTCGGGGGGACATGTGGAAAACCCGACCTATGAGCAGGTATCCACGGGAAAAACGGGACACCTGGAAGTGATTCAGATTTATTTTGATCCGAAAGTCATAAGCTATTCCGAACTGCTTGAGAAACTGTGGCGGGTGATGGATCCCACTGATGAGGGCGGTTCCTTTGTGGACAGGGGTCCCCAGTATGCCAGTGCTATTTTCTACCATTCCGATGAGCAGAGGGAACTGGCAGAGGCATCCAAAGAGGCCCTGGAGAAATCCGGAGTCTTTGACAGGCCGATTGTCACCCCCATACGGAAATTTGAAAAGTTCTATCCTGCAGAGGAGTATCATCAGGATTTCTACTGCAAGAGTCCCGGCCGCTACAAATCCTACAGGTTCAATTCGGGGCGGGATCAGTTTATCAAGGATGTGTGGAAGTTTGAAAAAAGCTCCTACAGCCGTCCCGACGAGAAGGAGATAAGGGAAAACCTCACTCCTCTACAGTACGAGGTGACCCAGAATGAGGCCACAGAGCGTCCCTTCGATAATGAATACTGGGACAACAAGGAAGAGGGTATTTATGTGGATATTGTATCGGGGGAACCCCTTTTCAGCTCCACAGACAAATACGATTCAGGTTCAGGATGGCCCAGTTTCACAAAACCTCTGAAGGCGGAACATATAACGGAACACAGCGATTCAAAACTGATGATGGAACGGGTTGAAGTGAGAAGCAAGTATGCCGACAGCCACCTGGGTCATGTTTTTGATGACGGCCCGGGCCCCGATGGTCTGCGCTACTGTATCAACTCGGCTTCCCTCCGTTTTATTCCGGTGGATGAGATGGAAGCAGAAGGATACGGGGAATACCTGTTTTTGTTTAAATAAAGTCATAACGCGGAGTTTGTAAACCCTCTGCCGGGAGCTTAAGACTACCGGCAGAGGGTTTTTTTATCGGGGGTAAGAGGATGATGCTCTGAGGGTAAGCACTATTCCTTGTCGGGGATGGTGAATTTATCGCTTTGAAACCGTTCCCCGCCGAACCACAAGTCAATTTTAATTCCCGAGTCAGACTGGGTGACATCGGAATGCTTGATCTGCCATCCCAGAAGATCCAGTCTGGCGGAACCCAGCATATCATGGCCTGTCATGGCTCCATAGTATTCAGCCAGCTCCGGTCTTTTCCGGCTGTTCAGAGCCTTTCTCATGGTCTCCACTTCTTCTTCTGTGTGCTTGTTGTCGTCCAGTATACAGAGGTGCAGTCCGTCTTCCTCCTGATGGAGAGAGACCACAAGGCGCATGGGATTCTCATCCAGCAGATAATTTGAGATTTCACCGATCAGATTCAGAATAAGGTCTTTTCGTTTCATTAGAGATCGCTCCTACATGTCGCTTTTGTTATTTCTGTACCACTGGATTACAGCGATAAAGATTGAGGCGGTCAGTCCGCCGGCAAATCCATTGTTATACAGGTTCATCCCCCCCTGCCAGCTCCCGGTCTGGCTGACCATCACCAGATGAAGGAATCCGGCCAGAAATCCGGTGAGATAACCGAACTGACCGGCCAGAGGTCCCAGGGTCGTACAGAAGATGATGGCCAGGATGACACCGGGGTCCGACAGCTTCATGGAAAACAGGAGGGCGCAGACGATAACACCCAGTACGACAGACCAGGAGTTTCTCAGGTTTGTACCGAATGTGGCAAACCCCATTATTGTCATCAGGCCGCCGATGACAGGTCCGCTGAAATCAGACCCGGTGAAATACACGATGGCAGATCCTGCCAGACCGATGACTCCGGCATTGACCAGAGCGCCGCCTGTTCCTTCCATATCCACAAAGTCCGAGGGCAGACGGCCGGGGTGTTTCTGGATATTCACAAAATCGCTTATTGCTTTTTTACCCGAATGTATGATTCCTGTTCCTATCAGGAGCAGGGAGACAAGGGGAATCAGCAGGGGCAGGAATGTACTGCCCCCCTCATGCCAGGCCAGGGCCTTATCAAAAGGCAGTCCCGCCGCCTTCAAAAGGGATGCGGCAAAAAGGCCCAGAAATCCGCAGGTCAGGCCCATATTGTACAGACTGTATCCCTGGTGCATATGCAGCATGGCTACCGCGAGAGAGGGAAGAATAAACCCAGCGGCCGTACCGCTGACAACACCGGCAGTAATTCCCAGCCAGAGGGGGAGTCCCGATTCCAGAGCGATGACTGAAATAAGAGGCCCCAGTGCGGTTCCGAACAGAGCAATGATCAGATAATCCCTTAAGCCCTTACCCACCAGACGGGCCGACAGATAGACTCCCAGAATGATGGGCAGTATATTCAGGGGGGTTTTGCCGAACAGGCCGAATCCCATAATGGTGAAGACTGCCGCAAAGGTAGGTCCGGAAAAGCTGACCCCGCAGACATAGATAAGCACCAGAGCCACCAGGCCTGATGCTGCTGCATTCAGCAGGGCTCCCCCGATTCCCCCTATTTCAAAAAAATCATTTATAAGCCGTGCCGGGTTGTGCTGAACGGCACCCAGACCGGACAGAGCGTCCCGGCCGTCCACAACAAAGGCTGTCACGGCAAACAGCAGAATCATAAATATCAGAAAAAACGAAATAATATTACTTTTACTGAACTCCAAGAACCAGTCTCCTTTATAAACAGATTCACTTCCTATTCTATGTGCTTCTCTTCTCCTGTCAATGGTTCATTTTTCTGCTTCTGATCGTTCCTCAACTTCAGGTAAGCGTAAAAAAGTGATAAAAAACAATAGATTTCCCCATGGCTAAAGAAGGAAATCGGGGATATAATTTTCTACCTGCGTTTCCATTTCAGGGAAGAGGGGTGAAAATCCCCCGCGGTCCCGCCGCTGTAATCAGGGAGGAATCTGCCAATTAAGGGTCACTGGTAATACCGGGAAGGCCGGCTGATTCTGAGGATCTGTTAGCCAGAAAACCTGAATGGAAGTGAAAAATCCTGTAAAGGGTTCCCCTGGAGGGAATCCGTACATGTAACGAGGAGATTACATATGGATCATAAACAGACTTCCATACTGTCTTTATTTGTACTGGCACTATTCTGCCTGGCCGCACCCCTTTGGGCAACCGGACAATCCGAAGCCCCTTCAGACGAACAGGCTGCAGCCCCTTCTGATACGGTGGTTGTGCAGGAGCCTGTCCGCTTTACCGATTCCAGAGGGGTCACTGTGGAGCTTCCCGAGACTCCCCGCAGAATTATCTCTCTGGGTCCCAATATTACCGAAACCGTATTTGCCCTGAACAAGGGGGATCTTCTTGTAGGAAGAACAGACTGGTGTGATTATCCGGCAGAGGTTTCAGGCATAGCGTCTGTGGGAGGCCTGCAGGACCCCAATCTGGAAGCCCTTGTCGCTTTGAACCCCGACCTGGTGATTGCCTCCACCCATGTGGACCCGGAGGTTCTCAGCAAACTGGAGTCCTTTTCCATTCCTGCGGTTCTCATATACGGAGAAGAGAGCTTTGAGGGGATGGAAGATGTCATTTCCGGCTGTGCGGCACTTCTGGGGGCTGAAGACAGAGGAAAAGAGCTGCTTAAGGATATCCGCAGCCGCAGAGAAGCCGTTGCAGC
>JAQQAM010000115.1 GCA_028532905.1 Spirochaetales bacterium | reverse complement strand
ATTCCAGACTTCCAGAGGCAAGGAGCAGATTGGCACCGGTTTTAAGCTTCAGAGTGTATACTCCGGCCCTGTTTTTGTTGCTTCTGATAAAGCCGGGACTCAGTTGTTCCGGACCGATGGATTCAAGATAGTCAAAAGGTACAGTCAGATTCTGTTCCTCCATCTCCTCCATCGTCAGAAAAGGTTTACCTTCATCCATAAGATTCCGCTGAATCTCATCATTGATCAGACTGTTGTAGAATTCAACGGCATCTCTGTTGGTTACGACTATCCTGCTTGGCTTTAATTCTCCGTCAATGAACTTGAACTCCAGGAGACCATAATGGGCTCTCTTCAGTTTTTTCATGAGGATTTCAATCTGATTATTGGCAAATAGAATGTCTTTTCCGGCATGGAGAACAAAACGGTTGTAATCCAGGAAAGGATCATAAAAATCACAGATTCTGTGAAAGATCCGTCTCTGTTCCTGGGTAAAGCTTCCTACCTGGGAAAGAAATTCTTCCCTCTTGGGCAGATCCATCTGAAATACAGAAGGAAGCTCTTTCTGTTCCTGAACTTCTGTATTCTCATTTCCTTCCGGCATCTTCGTCCTCTTTACGCTTTTTCTCTCTGAGCTGGGCAACCAGATTGATCAGGTTTCTTATGACTAGCGCTACACCCACTCCCAGCATTACTGCTGATATAATACGTCTCCAGAACATATCCATTATCATATACTCTGTTGAGTTCTTGCACAACGATTATTCTTTCATCTGTCCCTTACGGATAAACCAGCAGCGGTGTCCGTTCTTTTTCCCCTTAAAATCTTCAGAAACTGTCCAGCTGCTGATCTCTTCTATCTCATACTCTTCAGACAGTTCCGGATCCAACACAAACTGTCTGTAATTATTGGAGAATATGAGAACGCCTCCCGGCGCAAGTCTCTTCATACAAAGATGGATCAGTCCTGCATGATCATTCTGCACATCAAATACAGAGGCTCTGGACTTGGAATTGGAAAAGGTCGGAGGATCCAGGAAAACCAGATCAAACCGGTCGTGGCAGTTCCTGAGATACTGAAAGCTGTCGGATTTTTCAAAACTGTAATTACGGGAATCCAGTTTATTGAGAGAGAAGTTATCCTGCCCCCAGTTCAGATAAGCCTTTGAGCTGTCAACGGAGACAACACGGGACGCTCCTCCGGCAGCTGCCATCAAACTGGCAGTGCAGGTATAGGAGAACAGGTTGAGAAAAGATTTCTCATCGCTGTTTTCCAGTATCCATCGTCTGATGTTTCTGTGATCCAGAAAAATTCCCGTATCCAGATAATCGCTGAAGTTTACCCAGATTCTCTGTCCGCTCTCTCTGATAAGAAAGCGTTCCCCACGGGTTGAAAGGACTTTGTACTGATCCTGTCCTTTCTGACGTCTCCTCTGTTTGAGAAAAACCTGATGTCCCGGGATTTCAAAGAGAGCCGACAGTATCCGGCGGGCTTCTTCTACCCTTTTTTCCGCCTTCCCGCTGTCTACCGAAGAGGGAGCTTTATACTCCTGTATATGAATCCATTTCTCTTCGTATACATCAACAGCCATATTGAAATTGGGTAGATCCGCATCATACAAACGGTAACAGCTGACGTCTTCCCTTTTCATCCACTTTTTCAGATGTTTTCTTCTTTTAACCAGGCGGTTCAGAAACTGTCTGCCCTCTTCACTCCATTCCATCTCCCGGGCATCTTTTTTGTCCCGGTCTCCGTTTTTTTTCTGATCCTTAAAGGAAAAAAGATCATAATGAACCAGAAAGCAGGACAGTGCTCCGTTCATGACCCGGTTTTCTCTGCTGCTTCTGAGGCCTATTGATTTGATCAGTGCTTTATCATCCGATATCACAGACATCTGCCATTGAGCAAATTGTTCTGACCGGGCAAGATCTCCCAGTTCTCTGTACAGAGAGTATAGACTCCCCTTGTCACCAATCCTCTGACCATAGGGGGGATTTGTCAGGATTAAACCGCCTGGAGCTTTTTCCATTGCCTCGATAAAAACAAAGTCAGCCAGAGCCCGTTTTTCCACATGAATATGCTTCTCCAGACCGGCCCGTTTAATATTTT
The DNA here is from genome assembly GCA_028532905.1 of Spirochaetales bacterium. Lineage (GTDB taxonomy): Bacteria > Spirochaetota > Spirochaetia > DSM-2461 > DSM-2461 > Oceanispirochaeta. The sequence continues at coordinate 14,048 of JAQQAM010000115.1, read as the reverse complement.
CTGTTGCCGCAGCCACAGCATGTCTGTCCTGATCATATCCGAATATGCGGGGAATCTGATCCAGCCCCCGTTTCCATTCCGCCTCAGCTTCATCGGTACAGTCTTCCCACAGATCCTGATCATGATCTTTCCACTGCAGAAAAGCGTAGTGATTTCTATAAAGCTGAGCCGGAAGATTTCCGGCAATCATGGCAGCCTCAACAAGAATTGTTCCGCTCCCGCACATAGGGTCCAGGAAAACTGATCCCTTCCGGCTGATTGAGTTCCATCCGGCTCTCAGCAGAAGGGCTGCTGCAGTATTTTCTCTCAAAGCAGCTCTTCCCGAATCCAGACGGTAGCCCCGGTTGGACAGACTGTCGCCGGACAGATCCATGTAGATCTGAACCTTTCTGTCTTCTTCAATGTGAATCTGAAAGTGACAGTCAGGATCGTCTCGGTCGACATCCGGTCTTGATCCGGTTTTCTCTCTCCAATAGTCCGCAATGCCGTCTTTCAGCTTCAGGGCAGCCATTTTCTGGTTCAGCCTGCTTTTTTTTATGGTGGAACGGCAGGAAACGGTATTGGTCTCATTCATTACAGACTGCCAGTCAAATCTTGATATCTGTTCTGTAAGTTTCTCCGGACCTTCCATTTCAAAATCACAGAGATTCAGAAGAAGATGACCGGCTATTCTGGTTCTGAGAGAGAATCTGTAAATGAAATCCAGGGGCGCTGAAAAAGACAGTCCGCCCCTTGTTCTTTTTTCAACTGATCCGCCCAGTGCAAGGATCTCTTCTTCCAGAAGATCCTCCAGATACACCGGGCAGGCAGCAAACAATTTGTATTGTGTCATTATTTAATTAGGATGAATTCCACTCTCCTGTTTTTCCATCTGTTGTCCAGATCACTATGAGGTACAATCGGATCTGTTCCGCCCTTGCCGGCTACTTCCATCCGACCTCCCAGAATACCCAGTTTCCTAAGTGATTCTTTTACGGCGGCAGCTCTTGCCAGAGACAGGGGCTGCAGTTCCTCTTTCTCCTCTCTGGCTGCCCGGGCGGGATTGTCATAATACTCACTTACCGCATGACCTTCAATCAGTATTTTATAGGAACCGTATTTCTTGAGAACTTCGGACAGACGCTGAAGGATCTCTTCATTCTTGCTGCCCTGTTCCCCAGAAGAAACCAGAGTGTCTTTATAGGGCTCGAATGTAATATTGGATATACGGACTTTCAGCCTGTCTCCGTCTCTGATGACAAGAATGTCCACAGGAATCAGTCCTTTTTCAACTGTTGAATGACCCAGGAAGTCTGTCACCCTGATCTCATAGGGGTAATCTTCTGCAGACTGAACCAGTTCTCCAGTTCTGGAGCGGCCGTCCCAGATGATTCTTTCGGAAGGTCTGCCTCTTCCTCCGAAGCTGATAAACTCATTGCCTTTGGGATCGAAGATGGTCATCTTCCAGTCTCTAATAGGAGACAAATCCTGTACAGAGAGAGCGATTCTCAGCTCATCGTCCACATTGTCATCATCCGGAGAGAAAGGCACGGGAGAGAGACCGACATTCACAAGGGGTGCTGAATTATCGGCTATAAACTCACGGCTTAATGCAACCGGTCTGTTTCCCTTGGCATAGCGGACTGTCAGCTCTCCGGTAAAGGTTCCCTCTACCAGAGACCCGTTTTCATCCCTTCCGTCCCATGTTACCGATTCCGGCAGAGCTGTTTCGGCAGCAATGGACCTGACAATCTGTCCGTCCTTTGTCCTGATCACAAGTGACCAACTCTCAATACCCTCTTCATTTTTAACATACAGGGTAAAGTTCTGCTCCGGGAACTCCTCTGACAAGGGAGAGAACAAGGCATATTCCGCAGTCAGGTAGACAGGTGTTGCGGTTGTGTCTATTTCAATACCCTTAAGGCTTTTTTCAGATCGGTTTCCGGCATTGTCTGACGAACTCAGTCTGTACTGATAGACACCGTCTGCCAGTATATTCCCGTTCTCGTCTGTTCCGTCCCAGATGACTGTTTCAGGAGTACCGCTCCAGTACCAGGTTCTCACCGCTGTTCCGGTATTATCGAGAACAACCCCTACGATCTCCCCTTCCTTGCTGGAACTCTGTGTGATGGTAATGGAGTCGCCATATCCGTCTCCGTCAGGAGAGAAAAGTGTTCTGTCAGCAGAGACATTCAGTTCAGGGGCTTCCGTGTCTTTTTCAAAAGCTCCGGTTACGGCCTGAGGCCTGTCGCCCTTTTCATAAACCACAGTGAGTCTGGCAGTATAAAAACCATCGGCTGCCTGTGATCCTGAATCCGTTTCACCCTTCCAGACATAGTATTCTCTGACATTATTGCTGCCTTCCCAGGTTCTGACAGCTGTATTACCGTCAGAAGCCAGAACTTCCAGACGCCATGATTCAATTTCAGAGGCATTGTCAATAATGGTATAGATCCGCTGCTCATCTTTTGTTCCGTTATTATTGGGACTGAAGGCATCTTCACTCACTGTAATCTGTACAGACATCTCTCTTGTGTCCAGGCTGAATCCGTGGGGTGACGAGATGCCTCTGTTGCCGGCCTTGTCGTAGGCTTCCAGAGTAAAACTGTATTTACCGTCAGGAACTAGCCGTCCTTCCTGATCCCTGCCGTCCCAGACAAGTTCAGGATCAGCCATTCCTCTCCAGAAATAGGAGCGAACGGTTTCATTGTTTTCATTCCGGATAAATCCCTCCCAGTAGTCCTCTTCCGAGGTCTCCAGGGTTAATGTGAGAGTATCTTTGAATCCGTCTCCGTCGGGTGAGAGTACGACATCACCTGAGACCTTACCCCGAGGAGGTGTTGTATCAACGGTAAACAGGGGTGAGTAGGTTTCGGGGTTGTACCCGTTTTGATACATGAGAGTCAGATAACCTCTATATTTTCCTTCGGCCAGCATACCGTTCATACCGGCACTGCCGTCATAGGCAATAGATTTGGGTACTTCCAGAACACCCTGCTGTCTGCTGTTGTAAGACCAGAAAGATCTGCCGCTCATATCCTGTACCTGAAGTTCCCATTCCACTATGCCTGATGTAACAGGAATGTCCGGTCCGAAACGGACGGTGTCGCTTCCCTCACTGTTTCCGGGGCTCAGCCAGGCTGTATCGATGGTCAGATTCACAGGGGGCTGCTCTGTATTGACAATAATATTTTCAAGACTGCCGGAGCCGTAGTTGCCCGCAAAATCTGTGGATTCTATTTTATACCGGTAGACTCCGTCACGAACGATAGAACCGTTATCGTCTTTACCGTCCCAGATGAAATCTTCAGGTGAACCGTTTTCGATTGTCCAGCTTTTCCGGGGAGTTCCGCTCTGATCTTCAATAACAGCATGCCAGAGAGCTTCCTCAGATCCGCTCTGACTTACAGGAAATGTATCCTTGTTGCCGTCCCCGTCGGGAGAAAAGATCAGATCAAGCCCCTCTTTCTGTACAACAGTCACTTCGGGAGCCACTGTATCCAGAATGACAGTCATGGATTCAGTCTCTGCCAGATTATCATTATCATCCCAGAAGGCCATTTTAAAGCTGTAGGTTCCGTCAGGAGCCAGTTCTCCGGAATCCATCAGACCGTCCCACCGGAAGGTTTCCGGCAGAGTTGTTCCGGTTTTGGCAGAAAACATTCTGTCAAAGATATTTTTAAAACTTTCGTTTTCCGGCCGTTCTTCCTTGTTTCTGAACTCCTTCACAAGAGTGCCCTCTTCGTTATGAATGGAGAAGGTATACCCCATGATGTACCGCTCATCTTCGGCCGTATAAGGCAGATTCAGTTCATCCTGGACGCCGTTCAGGTTGGGAGAGATATAGATGGGTTCTTTGTAATCATGGGTTATAACAGGCGGATTTGTATCTCTTACGCCAAAGGGGATGGTAGCCCCCACACCAAAGGCCGCCGTAGAGTTGTAGAGAGGAGCTCCCGCAGCCTGAAATTCAATTTCACTGGTCTGGAGTCTGGTCTTTTCCTTATCCCGTCCTTTCATGGAATAGTTGTAGGAGATCCCCAGAGATGGAATAACGGTCTGATAATTCCCTTTCAGGCTGTCAGACAGGATAATGGAGGAAGATGTGAATATTTTCAGGTCTTCCTTAAACGTAAATGTCTGCCCCACTTCCAGTTTAATATCACTGAATGTGGGAAATCCGACATCCGAATTGAGGGACCATGTGAAGTTTTCCTTTTCCACCACGTCAAATCCGGCACCCAGTTGAAGTGTCAGGTTATTGGGAATCGCATTTATATAGGAACCGCTGTTACTGTACCCTTTCCCCAGCTTGTTCAGTGAGGCTCCCCATTTAAAGTTTTTAAGATTTCCCACTGTGCCGGGGGTATGAATGACACCGAGATTCAAAGCGGCTCCCCAGTCGTTACCCGACCCGAAAGCGCCTGTCAGAGAAAATCCTGTGTAAAGATTTTTGTAGATCTCCTTGGAAAATCCAAAATCAAGGGATCCGAAGGTGCCGAAATCCATGGCATCCGCACTGAGGCCGTCGGTGGTCAGGAAATGGAGAGCACCGTTGAAGACTCCATACTTTGTAGGATAGGCAAGGGCTGTATTGACAGCATGCCCCATGCCCCGTCCATCCAGATATTTTAAATTGATATAGTTTAAATCCAGAATCACCCGCTGGAAATTTCCTGATGCCGCCGGATTGATCCCGGCGGACTGGGGAGAATCCATATTTGTCACAGATGCCCCGCCCCCCAGGAACAGAGGGGAATACAGGGAATAGGCCAGTTCTCCGCTGGATTCAGCATAAAGTCCTGTAGAAAAACTTAAAAACACAAGAATAAGAAAACAAAGGTTTATGGATTTTTTCACAACAATCTCCTGTCGGGCTGCAATCTTCAAATCTGAACAAAGTCGTTATAATGTTAGAACATTATAGATCATTATAGTAACAAAAAACGGGAAAGAGTATACAAAAGTTGGAAGAAAGACTGTCAAATATGCCTTTTGGTCTAGAGGATCAGAAGCTGCGGCCTTTTGCCTAAAACCGATTATAAGTTTAAACTGACTGCATTTTAATTCTGGAGAGATAAATGCCCCAAAACAACTGGTATTCGGATGAATGGTTCTGGAGAGAATACGGCCCGATAATGTTTGATGAGCAGAGGATGGCCTCCTCAGCGTATGAGGCGGAAAGGATAATGGATATTTGTTCCATGAAACCCGGGGCAGCCGTTTTTGACTGCTGCTGCGGTATGGGTCGGCACAGCGTGGAACTGGCAGCCCTGGGGTGCCATGTTACGGGTGTTGATCTGTCGAAAGGATATATCTCTCTTGCAGAAGAAGCCGCAGCCAGTCGTAATCTGGATGTGAATTTCATAAACAAGGATATCCGTACCATAGACTATGAGAACAGTTTTGATACCGTGATCAACATGTTTACTTCCTTCGGTTACTTTGAAGATCCCGATGAAGACCTGCTCCTCCTTAAGAAGCTTCATAAAGCCCTTAAACCGGGGGGCACTCTGTTTATGGAAATGGCTGGCAAGGAAATTCTGGCCCGGGACTTTGAAGAACGGACCTGGCTGGAACGGGAGGGTGTGAAGATATTTCTGGAGTATTCTGTGGATCTGAACTGGACAGAACTCTGCAACAGGTGGCTGTTTTACAAGGATGATAAAATGACGGAGTACAGCTTTTCCCACCGTATCTTTTCGGCTTCAGAAATGGCGGGTCTGTTATGGCAGGCCGGATTCAATACCATAGAAATATATGGAGACTTTGAAAAAGCCCCCTATGATCACAAGGCAAAGAATCTGATTCTGGCAGCTGAAAAGGTCTGATAGTCCCGGGGTCAGAAATGCTTTTTTATTGAACCAGATGAAATTCAGAACCGGTCATTCTGAAGTTTTTTCTGATGCCCTCGGAAAGATATACTTTGTCATCTTCATCTATGGCGATGACATCGACCCCCGCATGATCGGATGCATATTGCAGAGCCGCCTCACGCCCCATGGCAAAGAGAGCTGTGGACAGACCGTCAGCTGTAATGCTGTCATCGGCTATCACAGTGAGACTGAGGAGTCCGTTATTGACAGGATATCCAGTGCGGGTATCCAGGATATGGTGGTAATGGACGCCGTTTTCTTCAAAAAATCTTTCATATATACCCGATGTGACAACAGCCTTATCGGCAGTGGAGAGAATTCCTATATACTCTCCCCTGCTGTCTCTGGGGTTCTGAATGCCTATTCTCCATAGGGAGCCGTCAGGCTTGGAACCGATAAGATGGACATTGCCTCCCAGGTTGATAATGGCAGAGCTCACACCGGAAGACAGGAGTTCTTCTTTTACAAGGTCTGCCGCGTGCCCCTTGGCGATTCCCCCCAGATCCAGCTTCATTTGATTATGGTCAAGGGATACATTATTTCCGTCAATCGAAAGAGATTTAAAATCTACATATTCCAGAACGGTTTCAATTTCCGAAGGATCCGGGATTCTCTGCTCAGATCCTCCTATATCCCACAGAGAGACCAGAGAGCCGATGGTAGGATCGAAGAGCCCATCAGATTCCCGGGCAATGATCAGGGACTGTTCCAGTACAAACAGAGAATCCGGACTGAGAACACCCCGACCGTCTCTGTTGATCCGGGATATCTCGCTCTCTGGTATATTAACGCTCAGTCGCTGTTCCATATCGTCTATTCCGGCAAAGGAACGATCCAGGGCTTTATGAGCTTCTGAAGGCTTTTTCATATCCTGAATTGTGATAAAACAGGATGTACCGAGAAAAATTTCTGATGATGAAACCGGCTCCATACTGCTGCCGGTACAGGATGTGAACAATAACAGATTTATAACTGCAATCAGGGTGTATTTCTTCATTATGGGATGATTATGATCAGCCCTCGGGGAAATGTAAAGATGAAGCTCCTCAAATATTGAGGATCAGAAGGACAGCTTATGAATCAAACCGGCTCGGGAGGATCTTTCTCTATCACAGCAGAATCAGACAGAAGGTAAAAATTGCTGGATAACATGAACTTATATATGGTATTGTAACTTAATTTCAATAAACAAAGAGATGCCCCTTTATGCGAATCCGTAACAAGCTCTATATGATAAATGCTGCCGTATTCATACTGTTTATACTTATTTATACAGTATTCGTCTTTTCTACCTTTGATCTGCTGGCATTGAAAGATCTTCAGAGAAATGCAGCATCCGTGAGAAACAGCATCCTTCAGGTAGAGTATGCCAACAGGGCTGTACTTAATGCTCCGGAAGCCCCGGTACATAATCTGCAGTGGGCCGGAGATGATGCAGATGCTAAGCTGAAAGCCTTTACTGAAAATGAAAACCTCAGGTACCTGAGTTCTGATACCGTTCGTAAAATCGAGAAAATCCATCTTGATTTTGTCAGACAGGATTTTCCTTCTTACATGGAAAAACTCAATGCTCTTGTTCTTGAAATCAGACCAAAAATATACGGAACCAGTATAAGCAAAATGCTTATCGATATCAGAATTGCTCCTGAACCGGATAAGGAGCTTCTGGGTCAGATGACTTCAATTTCTGAAATGATCAGGCAGTATATCATCTGGCACAGACCCCTCTCGGACTCCTATGTGACCGTAACCAATGAGATTATCCAGGAAGTCCAGGGGCAGATCAGAAGAATTATGGGACAGACCATTCTGACAATGGCTGCCGGTCTTGTTTTTTCTGTGATTCTGATTTTTATGATCTATAGAAACATGATCAGCAGACTGAACCATGTACGGACAGGAATCAGACAGATTTCCACAGGAGACTTGAGTACCAGGATCAACATCAGTTCCAAAGATGAGATGGCCACCATCGGTACCAACTTCAATCTGCTGACAGAAACCATCTGGCAGAAACTCAACAATATCGGAAGTATTATCCATGATATGGGCCAGTCCCTTGATGAGGAGAATACCGGATTGTCTCTGGAGCAGACCATCCTCAATCTAGCCGTTGAAAACACCCATGCCGATTCAGGGGCATTTTACACTCCAGATCATGAATCAAGAACGGTACAGTGCCTGTTCAGAACGACCGGGTATGCGGATCCCTTCGAGGAGGGCTCTCAGTTGGAGGAGATTCCTTTCGGACAAACGATTATAGGGATGTCCGTCATGTCCGGAGATCCTCTTTTCCTTAAAAACCTTGACGGACAGAATTTGATTCCCCGAAAAAACATATTTGATAAGGGCTATATATCATCCTGTCTGATTCTTCCCTTGATCAGTAATAAAACTGTCCGGGGACTGCTCTGCCTGGAAAAGAACAGTGAAAAAAGTTTTTTCTCAGATATGGACTATGAAAATATCCTTTCATTTATCGAGTTCAGCGCCATTACCTTGAACAACCTGGATCAGTATTCAAGGCTGATTGAAAGTTCCGGTTTGAACAGAGAAATGGAAATTGCTTCTGATATTCAGAAGAGTCTCCTCCCTCCCCGTCTGCCGCGGGTCGGAAAATTCGATATCAGTGTCAAAACCTTCACCCTGAAGGGAATCAGCGGGGATATTTATGACTTTTTCCCCCTCGGGAAAAACAGATGGCTTTTCTGTATGGCTGAGGTGGAAGAAAAAGGAATTGCCTCATCAATGCTGCTGGTTATCTTAAGAACCCTGGTGCGTATTCTGGTCAAGGCGGATCAGGAACCGGCTGAAATGCTCAATAATATTCTGGAAAACTTCTATGAAACCACCGGGATCGAAACCCCTTTGAAAATCAACCTCTGTCTAATGGAACCTGACAGCAGGTCCTTCCATTACTGTGGAACAGCTCATCAGAAGATGCTCCTTTTTGACAGAAAATCGGGCATGATGAAGCTTCTGGATGCCCGGCAGGCCGGAAACAAGCGCTTTGTTTCAGTGAAAGGGGCTTTACGACAGGATGTGTTTCTCCTTCTTATGACAGACGGTTTTTACGGTGTCCGAAATGATCAGGGAGAAGAATACGGCTGGAAGCCTCCACAGGAAATACTAAAGAAACACTCGGATAAAAGCCTGGACTGGCTGTTGGATGCCCTGAATAAAGATGTAGCCTATTTTGAAAGACACCTGGAACAGCGGGATGACAGAACTGTTTTTATTGCCCGTTTCAAGGGAGACAAATCATGAAAATACAGACACGAATCACTATGACCAGTACTCTCCTTATTACAGGGCTACTTATATCATCTGCCCTTCTGTTTCTCCGTTTTTCTACAGTGTATCAATTGAAAAACTTTCAGCAGGACTGTGAGAACCTGACCATATCCATGTCCAGATTCTCCGATAGAAACCTGGCATTGTTTACAGAAGCCAACCACCCCAGAATCCTCAGTGATTACTGGATGAATGATCTGATTGAATTTCATAGAGATCTTGATTCTGTTATGGGTTCCTCCCTTGTCGGCAGACTCAGTCCTGTATATATCAAACTGGTCAATACCCGAAAGGAGCAGTGGAACAGTACCTATTCCCGGGTGGTTGATCCTTTTATCCTTGAACTGAACAGGTTCACCGGCTCCCCCCTCTCCCTGGAAGTAGAAAAAGAGGGGTTTTATGCTCTGTTAAAAATCAAGGAAGCTGAAGGAGACCAGGCAGCAGTCGAGCAACTTCAGCTGATACAGGAGTATCAGGAGTCTATGGATGATTTCCTGTCTCTATACGATTACAGTATTCAGGCTCTGATTGAAAAACTGGACAATGAAGTCGGCAGCTATATCAATGACAGTATTATCCTCATTATTTCGGTCGTATCACTCATTCTCATCCTGTCTCTGCTCCTTTCTTCAAGGGTTTCCAGAGTACTGGTAAAAAGAATTGAATCCACAAATCAGCAGGTAGAGATGATGAAAGAGGGAACTCTCGAGTTCTCAGAAGACCAGGACAGAACTGACGAGTTTGATGAACTGGTTCAGGATTTCCATTATTTTTCCAGGAACCTGTCGGAGCGGATGAATTCTCTGAAAATCCTTCTTCAGGATATCGGTAACTCCATCAGTAATCATACGGATATTGATTCCTTCCAGGAGACGATAGTCGAGCTGGGAATGGATTCAATCCAGGCGGACAGTGCCATGCTTTTCCTGGTGGACAGTGAAAAAAATGTATTGAACATGGTTCACAGAACCGGTTTCTGCCCCCCTCCTTTCTCACTGAACAGAGAAGTCTCCATGGTCAGAAAAAATGTGGAAGAGTATTTTGAAACACACCCTCTGGAAATCAGCACTCCTGTTTTCGGTCATATAATGCAGAATGGTGAAGCTCTGTTTATCAAGGACAATGAAGTGGATACCAATCTGCCCTACAATGCGGAGCCTGACGAATGGCAGTTTATTTCCTCATTTATCTGTCTCCCCCTCATTGTTGGTAAAAAACTGATGGGGATACTCAGTTTCTTCAATACCTCCAGAGGAAAGCTATTTTCCGATCTTGATTTTACCTTTATCAAGGCCTATTCCGATTATACGGCCCAGTCCATCGACAATGTGTTCAAGTATCAGAGTCTTCTGGAGAACAGGGAAATTGAAAAAGAAATTGATATTGCCGCCACCATTCAGAAAAGGCTTCTTCCCTCACAGATGCCCGCGTTCTCCATCGGCAGTGCCCGTATTCATTCCCGGCCCGCAAGAGGAATCTCCGGGGATTATTTTGATGCTCTGAGACTGGACGAGAACAAAGTTCTCTATACCGTATGCGACGTGGCGGGTAAAGGAGTTCCCGCCTCCATGCTGATGATCATGATCCGTACCATCCTGCATGCCATATGTTATAAACACAGATCTGCCGATACCCTTCTGAAAGAACTGAATTATCAAATTGCCGGACGGATCGGAGTGGATCAGTATGCTACTATGGCTGTCTTTATTGTTGATGAAGCCAAAAGGGAGATGTCCTACTCCAATGCCGCCCACCATCCTCTGTATCTGTTCAGAAATCATGAGAAACAGTTCAGGAGTTTCGATACCGAAGGACTTCCCATCGGTGTAGACAGAGATGCTGTATTCGGTCATAAGCGGATCAGGCTCCATGATCAGGATTATCTGTTTCTCTTCACGGACGGTCTTCCGGAGGCCAGAAGTGTCCATGGTTCCGAGTTGTCCGTTGAACAGCTGCTCCGCTTTTTGGCAGACAATCTGGAAAAGATTCCCGAAGACCTGATTCCTGCGGTTCAGGAATATATTGCGGGATTCACAAAGGATGCCAAACAGCACGATGACCAGACATTTCTGGCTCTGCAGATCCGCTGCTGAAATCAGAAGGAGCTGTTTGTAAGACAGATAAAAAAAGGTGTCCGCCGGGGGACACCTTTTTTTAGTTCATATCATTTTTTATTCTTCATTCATTCTGCTCTGAACCCATTTTCTGCTGTAAAAAGCCTGAATCATCTGCAGTACAGCGCCGCTGAAAACGGTAAAGCCCAGAATGCGGAAAATAATACCCGCAGCCGAAGCTGATGCGAGACAGAGGAGAACCCCTGTAACAATCATTATTATACTGGACAGGGAGTGGTTGAATCCCTCACCGGGCAGATTCTTATTGATCAGATCCACAAGACCGTAAAAAATAAGAAACAGTCCCAGAAGAATAACTGGAATACCCACAGAGATGCTGCTGAAACTCACCGGAAAGGAAAGGATAACCAATCCACCCACAAGTAATAAAATGCCCCTCAGAAGAATAATCCACCAGTTTTTCTGAACCGAAGACAATTTGAATGAGATAATGATCTGACTGATCCCCAGCCAGATCAGGTAAAAACTGAATACAAGGGAGACAAATACCATTCCGATGGTCGGAAAAATCATAAGAATTAAACCGATCACCGCACTGATACAGCCCTGAATAAAAGTGTAAAACCAGTTGTTTTTCAGGATTGTGCTACCATCCGCGTTTTCTACAGTCCCTTCCATAATACCCTGCCTGTCATTTTTTATTCATTTTCATCCCAACAGGGATATTAATCAAGCTCCAGAACTTTCTTAAGCTGCACCGGCTCCAGTCTGAAGGGAGAGCCTTTGCCTTCCAGGAAATGATGTTTCTGAAGCAGATGGAGAGAGATCGTTGAGTACATAATGGACTCTTCTTTCTCAATATTCCGGACGACTGTAGTAATCTTTCTGTAAATTCCGTCTTCAAAGGGACAGGGCAGATGCCCCCGGGCTTCAGTGGTCTGCACAATCCACTTACCGTCAACCGTAATGGGTTCTCCCAGACCGTTGCGTCCCTCCTCCATCAGATCCTTGAGAGTCTGTACAACGGTATCGATATCGATCCCTTCATGCCGGAGAAGCTCTTCTGATTCAACAATCATGTCCTGCAGAGGTCTTTTATCATCCCCCAGAAAACCGTCGGCCGTAATAACGCCTGGGGCCATATTCTCCTGGGCTTTTCTCATGTTCGGTGTCATTTTCATGTTAAATCTCCTTGTCTAGGCAAATTTATCGTAATAGATCTTTTCCAGAGGAATAGAATTGGCAGTCATAACATTGTTACAGGCATTGATCATACCGGGACTGCCGCAGAGGTAGCCCTCCATATCTGTGTCCACACCGATCTTATCCTTGATATAACGGTCCAGAACATCTGTGATAAGTCCTACATCACCTGTCCAGTTGTCTTCTTCCTGAGGCTCGGAGAGAGCTGGTACGAAGTGGAACCAGGGGTGTTCTTTTTCAAGAGCTCTCATTTCTTCCATATAAAACATATCCCTGAGTGAACGGGCTCCGAAGAAATACCAGAGTTCCCGGTCTGTGATATTGTTATCGATCATTTCATGTATGATGGATTTAAAAGGAGCCATTCCTGAACCGCCGGCCACACAAACCATGGTTGCATTCGTTTCAGATCGTCTGAAATCGCCAAAGGGACCTACAAGCTGCATGCTGTCTCCCTCTTTCAGCTGCTCATGGACATAGGTTGTGGCAATACCGCCGGGAACCAGCCGGATCAGAACCTCGACTTTGTGGTTATCCAGAGGCCTGGAGGACATGGAATAGGCCCTCTGGGTAGTTCCTTTCACCTTTGCATAGGGAGGAACGACTATCTGAACATACATCCCGGCTTTGAAGGTGATGTCTTCATCACCCAGATCGAAAACAACTTCCTTGATATCATAGGTGAGGTCCCGGATACTCAATACCTTTGCATCGAACTGTTTAACATTAAACAGTTCTTCAGGGATATTTATTGAGAGATCAGTTTTAACTTTTACCTGACAGGACAGATGAATACTGTCAGCAATCTCGCCGTCTGTCAGATAGGGCGTTTCAGTGGGAAGGTGGGGTCCCACATCGGTTGTCACCTGGCACTTACAGGCGCCGCAGCTTCCTCTTCCTCCGCAGGCGGAGGGCAGGAAAATCCCTTCTGCAGAGAGAAGTCCAAGAAGAGGTTCCCCTCCCTTGACTGTCAGTTTCTTAGTTCCCTTATTTATATCAATTTCACATTCACCGTAGTTATTGACGATCCTGTCCACTACGGCTATCAGGGCAGCCAGAACAGCAGCCACCCCGGCAATTGTTAATGGTGCAGTAATAAAACTCATTTAAGCATAACTCCTTCAACCATATTTTAAAATCAGCAGGCCCGCGGGTTACTGAACATTCAGCATGCCGGAAAATCCGACAAAAGCCATGGCCATAAAACCGATGGTGATCAGTGTGATTCCGGGACCTTCCAGGCCGGATGGAACAGGCGACTTCTGCAGTTTCTTCTGTATCGCCGCCAGGGCCATAATCGCCAGCCACCATCCCAGTCCTGAACCCAGTCCGTAAAAGAGTGTCTGCAGAAAACTGTAGTTTCTGATCTCCACAAACAGAGCCACACCCAGAATGGCGCAGTTCACAGTAATGAGAGGCAGAAAAATACCCAGTGACATATAGAGACCGGGAGAGACTCTGTCGATTACCATCTCCAGGATCTGTACTGTTGCAGCAATGACGATAATAAAAACGATATACCGCAGATACAGAAGGTTCATGGGAATGAGCAGATAATTCAGAATGGCCCAGTTGATCACCGAGGTAAGTGTGAGAACAACTGTAACAGCCATACCCAGAC
>JAQQAM010000114.1 GCA_028532905.1 Spirochaetales bacterium | reverse complement strand
AGTCAGTTCATCACCAAAACGGGTAATCCAGTCGGCCACAACCTGCTTGGTTTTGGGGGCATCAAATCCGGGAGACTGAATATCCAGAGTCTTCATACCGGGGTGATTTTCCTTGTAGTACTCAACAACATTTGTTGTTCTGGCAAAATAGGGAGATCCTCCGGGAATATGGGTAATATATCCGACTCCGCCTTTACCGCCGACCTGCTGAGCCATGTATTCAGCAAGCATTTTGAACTGTCCGAAATCATCGGGAGCCGTAATGGCAAGAACGTATCTCATGGCATCATCATTGGGGATCATGTTGTAGGCAATGGCGGGGATTCCGGCATCATACAGTTTTTTGAACTGCTGTACACCAGCTTTAGCATCGAGGGTTGCCAGAAGAACCATATCGGCTTTTTCAGCAATCGCACGGTCTACATACTGGTTCTGCTGATTCAGGTCACCATTGGGGTTCCACAGTTCAAATTCGGCTTGATAGGCTTCACAGGCGATTCTTGAACCGTTACTAACAGCTGTCCAGTAAGGATGCTCAGACTGCTGAATCATAACAATTTTCTTGCCGATGATACCATCGCCGGGGGAAGGAATCATTTCAACTTTTTTAGTCTGGCGACCGGCATATTCCAGTTTCCACATATCAAGAGCTTCCTGATCGGTGGGTTTGGGGGGAACAGGTCTTGTATCACCGTAGATCAGCAGAAGCTGACCGTCACTACCACGGACATCGGAAATATCAATAGCTTTAGACGCAGCCAGATTGGCTGAGGAATCGGGACTGTCAGTTGCAGCAGCTTCCTGCTGACCAGCAGCAAATACGGACCCTGCGACCAGTACAGTCATCAGTAACAGTGTAAAGATTCTCTTCATAACACATACTCCTTAATTTCCCGGAACCGTGTACCAATTCCGGTGATTATATAGCTAAAGGCCCGCCGGACCTTCAGTTCCCTGTTTTCTCATGTTCTCCTGACCCTCTCAGGGGAACCGGAAGATTGTAAAAATAAATGAAAAATTGTCTTTTTCCATCCATCTTTCATTCAGATTAAATCCGTTATAGAACACCCGCAACCGGACAAATTATGTATAAAACTGGAATAATTTCGAAAAAACCCGATTGTATTTAAAGATATTCATACTCATCTACAGCCTCAAACATGGCCAGAACATTCTCCACAGGAGTTTCTTCCAGAATGGTGTCATGGCTGGCGCCGGCAATATAGGCTCCGCCCCGGCCCATTATGTCCAAAACTCTGCGGCAGCCCTGTTTTACCTCTTGTGCAGATTTTCCATTAATCAGGATGTGATGAGAGTCTATGGCCCCGTTCAGCACAATATGGGAACCGAAGTCCCTTTTAATACCCTCCGGTTCCATACCATGGCAGTCCGGCTGCAGGGCATGGAGTCCGTCCATGCCGATTTCGATAAGAGAAGGGATCAGGGGACGGTATCCGCCGCAGCAGTGCATCATCACCTTCAGGCCGTATTCATGTCCCAGATCAACCAGCCGTTTAATGGAAGGCAGAAGGAATTCCCGGAACTGATTGATTCCCATTAAAGGGCCGGACTGGCTGCCCAGGTCGTTGCCTATAAAAAAGATATCCGTCAGATCACCGGCTTCCTCAAAAAAAAGTCTGCTGTTCTCCACATAGTAATCAGTGATCTTTTCAAACAGGAGCCTGGCGGTCTCCGGGTAATCAAACATCAGAAAATAGAGCTCTTCGTGCCCCACAAGATCAATGGCATCGTGCCAGAAGGGGGACCACTCTCCTCCCAGTATGGCGTATTCCCCCTCATACCGGGAAATATCGTCTCTGAGGAGGGAGCAGTCAATCAGATCTGTAGAAGGCCAGTTGTAGGCCTCCAGCTCTTCGGGTGTTGTGACATCCTGGAGGGGATGGGACAGGGGCATGCCGAAACCGATTCCTTTACGCTCCACACCAAAGGGGCTCCGCCAGGTGGCCCCCTCTGCCAGATTCTCCTGACTTCCGGTAAACCTGCCCCGGACAACCCGGAAGTCATCCTTCACAAAACGTCTGACTCCTTCTTCGTCCATATCCAGGTAGTTCTGGATTTTCAGACTGAATTCATCCGACATCCCCAGCCAGCGGGGCATCCTGTCGGGAAGCTGATTATTGAATACGGCATGGACTCGTTCTCTGGATGTCATTTTTCCTTCCTGATTCTCTCTTTTAAATCAGAATAGCACCGGAAAAAGGAGGACAAAATTGTATTTATTTGCAATTATTGTTGAAAAATTATGGATTCCGGCCGGATTGTATCATATCTCTGTACTCTGAAGGATTCATTCCGGTCTGCTTTTTGAAGATCCTGAAGAAGTAGCTGGAGTCGGAATACCCCACTTCTCTGGCTATTTCATACTCCTTGAGCAGAGGATTCCCCAGCAGAATCTTAGCCTGTTCCACACGGATAATATTGAGGTGGCTGGAGAAGTTCTCACCTGTCTCCTTTTTGTACAGCTGCCCCAGATAGGCAGCGGACAGATTAAACTGATACGAAAGGGTTTTCAGGGAGAGGGGCTTCATGGAATTGTGCTTCACATACTCCACAATCTGCTCGATGGAGACCTTGGAGGGGAGCTCTGTCTTTACCAGTTCACAGTACCGGAGCGATATTTTTTCCAGCCAGTTCAGGGTCTTGTCAAAGCTTTTCTGATGAAGAATCTGTTTGGTCAGCATGGCAGGATTATTGCAGCCCGTCAGGCTCCTGTTATTGATCCCCTGCTCCGCACTGACAGCGATAAACCGGGACAGGATTTCGATGGCCACACCGCTGCAGTACTCGGCTGTGATCAGACTGCACTCCTGGAATTTCCTGATAAGATCTCCAAAATAGGACTGAACACCGGAGCTGTCTCCCAGCTTGAGAGACACCGTAAAAGGATCATAATCGATCACAGGCAGTTCATTCCTTTTGGTCAGAAACTGATCCACATCATCCTCTGTAATAATATGAACCGGCATAAAACAGACGGGAGGAATTTCAAACCCGTTGAACCAGTCCACTGCCGTCTGCATGGACAGGGTTCCGTCAATAATTCCCGACTGGTATGTTGTTGCCTTTAAAGAACCGTGTTTGATAAAATTCAGGGCTTCCGGAGGACTCCAGTGGGAAACACAGATGATATCCTCTCTTTTCATCCTGCCCAGAGCCCGGTTTATCCCCTTCTGTACAATCAGGCTGTCGGCAGAGACGATTCCTTTCAGTTCACTGCCGAACCGGGAAATCCATTTTTCAACGGCTTTCTCCGACAGCAACTGGTTCATTTCTGTGGAACAGTAATCCAGGCAGTGCATGCGGGGGGCTATTTTTTTAAGCTCTGAAATGACGCCCCAGGTTCTGGCCACATTGCAGGAAGTTCCCTCCAGATGCTGAATCAGGGTATATCCCCCTTCATAATTCATATAGGCGGCAAAATGACGGGCCAGCTCCCGGGACATTTCCCAGTCATGCGGGCCTGTCCAGGAGAGAATATAGGGGAGGTCTTCCTGAGCCGGCATCAGATTGCTGCATATTATGGGAATTCCTGCGGAATAGATCTTCTGATACAACCCCTTTACGTGATTGAACTCAGGCATAAGATGTATTGCCAGGTCCGGCTTTTTCTCTATAACCAGATCGGCATAATTCACCTGAGCGCTGTAGTCTCTCTCTGTATAGACGATTTCCAGCTCAATATCGTTTACCGCAGCCACCTGTTCCAGGCCGAAGCGGAACTTGTCCATATAGGGATGTTTCATGGGAATATTGCATATAACCCGTTTCCCTTCCGGACCGTCCATCGCGCTTTCGGGCATGGGCAGTTTCTTAACCTGCCAGTGCATATGTTCCAGATCGTACCAGTGTCTTTCATCATCCAGCGGATAGGTATCCTGATGCTCCGGACGGGGCATGGACGTTGTATCGATTTTGTTGCCGATCAGAATCAGAGGAGATATATTTTTCAATTTCAACCCCGGTGAAATTATGTCCTCCTATTGTAACACAGGGTTCTGTTATAGGGGATCAGGAAATCCGATATTCCAGAACCGCATCAAAGAGAGCCAGTATATTCTCTGGCGGAACATCGGGCATGATATTGTGAATATTATTGAAAACATATCCTCCCCCGGGACTCAGTATATCCAGACGCCTTTTCACTTCATCCCTGACCATAGCGGGGGTTCCGTTATTCAGGATTACCCGGGGATCCATTCCGCCTCCCCAGAAGCACATATCCTTTCCGAACTCGGCTTTAACCTTCTCCGGTTCCATATCCAGACAATTGGTTTGCAGAGGATTGATAATATCAATGCCCTCATCAATAAGAGAAGGAATATACTGATAAATAGAACCGCAGCTGTGAAGGAATGTTTTCATACCGCTGTTGTCATGCACATAGGAACAAAGTTTCTTTCGGTGATCGTGAAACAGCTCTGTATAGATCTCCATACCCATAAAGGGACCCGAATCCATCCCCAGGTCATCGCCGAAGCGGAGAACATCCACAACATCGCCAACCGCATCACACACCTTCTCCAGGGTCTTCATATGACGCTCCATAAGGAGTTCCATGAGTATGGCCACATTGTCCTGGTCTATATACAGATCCATCAGAAAGTTATCCATCCGGCGGAGAAAGGTTCCCCACTCGAAAAGATTGGATCCGCAGACCACCAGAAGAGCCTTGTCGCTCTCTTCTCTCAGTTTCAGAGTTTTCTGTCTCAGGGTCTGCCAGAAATCGGCTTCCCCCGCATGATCCCAGGGACTGTGCACCATATTCGCCCACAGGATTTTATCCATGGCTTCATCCAGGCTTTCCTCCATCCCCTTCCGGCTGTCGGGATATCCGTCCAGCCAGGGGAAAATGGTCTGATCATAAAAAGTGGCCCCCTCGGGCATGGCGGCTATGGGAGTCCCGTCCTTATGATAGGAGATCCAGCTGCCCGAATCATCCTGAACCGGTCTGAACCAGGCCGGATTAAAGGCTTTATACTGTCCCGGAAGGCTGATGCCGTACCAGTCGGAATCCTTTTCATTGAAGGTCCGTCCGATATCCAGAACATCAACGCCCAGCCTGTCTATCAGCCGTTCACCGGGCTGAGCCAGCTGCTGAACCACATCATAGATGAGAGTTTTATCATCCCAGCCCAGATGCTTCATCAGTCTGGCATGAGCTATGGCGGAAATACCGGAACTGGGAGTCGCCCCCAGATCAACAGGGACTCTGTCCGGTTCTTTATGATTAATGGCAGCGAGAACCCGTTCTCTTGGTGTCATATGTCTCTCTCCGAATCGTATTTAAGAGAATGATAACACCCCTCACCAGAAGCCAGCCATTGTAATTATTCCGGATTATTATGGATTAATTACGAGAAAACAGGATCTTTTATATAATTTGTCATCAGAGACATGCCGGATCAGGCAGGATCATCAAGGTTAATTGTACTTGAGAACTTTGTTGAAAAATCGGCTCACCCGCTCGTCCGTATCGCCGGTAAACAGATTTTCAGGAGTACCCCGGGCAATCAGACCGCCGTCACCCACAAAAAGAATATAATCCGCCGCCTGCCGGGCAAAACCCATTTCGTGGGTAACCAGAATCAGACGCATCCCCTCCTCCCTCAGTTCTCCAATCAGATCCAGAACCTCGGATGTGTATTCCGGATCCAGAGCGGAAGTCGGTTCATCCAGAAGAAGAAATTCAGGCCGGATGGCCACAGCCCGGCAGATGGCGATTCTCTGTTTCTGGCCCCCGGACAACTGGGCGGGCTTTTTAAAAGCCTGATCAGCCAGGTGAAAGCGCTCTAAAAGAACAAGGGCTTCTTCTCTGGCCTGAACCGGTTCATAACCATGAACCTTGACCAGAGGCAGAGTGATATTGTCCAGTGCCGTCAGATGGGGGAAAAGATTGTAGGCCTGAAACACCATACCAATTCTCTTTCTGTACTCCCTAAGACTCTCTTCACTGTGAAAATCCACAGGATGATCATTGACAAGGATCTCTCCCTCTTCAGGCCTTTCCAGACCGGCCAGAAGCCTGAGAAGAGTGGTTTTTCCTCCCCCCGATGGACCGATAAAAACAAGAGAGCGGATCTCTTCCAGGGTCAGGGAAACCCTGTCCAGAACCTTCAGGTCACCGTAGTGTTTGCTCAGATTTTTCAATTCAAGTTTCATAACTGAATTTCCTTTCCAGATACCGGGTCAGCCGGGAAATCGGCAGAGTCAGCAGCAGATATCCCACGGCCAGAGGAATATAGGCCTCCATTGTGGAGAATGTGTTGGCATTCATCTCACGGGCGGCCATGGTGAACTCCTTGATGGCGATAACAGAGAGCAGTGAAGAATCCTTGATCAGGGAGGCCAGCTGCCCCGCCAGAGAAGGCAGTATCCTTGTGATGACCTGGGGAAATATGACATAACGGTAGGTCTGGTAAGGGGAAAACCCTAAAGACCGGGCGGTTTCCCGCTGTGTTTCGCCAATGCTCTGCACACCTCCCCTGATAATCTCTGCAATATAGGCACCGGAAAAGATGGACATGATCAGGATACCCACAACAAAGCGGTTATTTAGACCTGCTGCATTGGCTATGACATAAAAGAAGATGAGCATCTGCACCAGAAGAGGCGTACCTCTGACCAGTTCCACATAAAAGAGTGAAAAATAGCGGTAGGGGAGCAGTCTGCTCCCCTGCCCCAGACCGAAAACGATCCCCAGAAGCAGACTGAGTCCCAGGGAACAGAGAGAAAGGAGAAGGGTCATTCCATATCCCTTCAGGAAATTGAGCCTGTAATCATAGATGGTCTGCCAGGCAAAACGGTACCCCAGACGGCTGAAACCGAACCAGAAAACCCCTGCCAGCAGAAGAGCGACAAAAAGCCAGCTGACAATGTGGGCACTCCGGTTGTTCCGGCCTTCTTTCTCTGTAAAATAGTTCACAACCCTGATTAATCCTCTATATCAAAAAAGGAGGGAAGACCGGCCTCATCAAAGACACTCTTCATCTCTCCCAGATATTTTTTCTCCAGCTTCTCAAAACCGCCGGAAGATCTGAACTCAAGGATAAAGGCATCCACCTGTTCCTTCAGCTCACTGTTTCCCTCTTTCATGGCCACAGCCCATCCGCCCAGAGTTCCCGGAATATTCTCTAGATTCACAACCGTGGTATCGGGAAACTTTTTCTGCAGCTCATAGGTGGTCAGGGCATCATAGATAAAGGCGTCCGCCTTCCCCTGGGAAACTTCCAGTGCACAGGCTGCCACCTCATCAAAGATTCTGATATTTTCTTCGGGCAGATTATCCCGTGCCCAGATGGCTCCGATAGTACCGGACTTGACTGCTGTGACCGTTCCGGCTGCAGACAGATCCCTGTAGCTCTTCACCCGGGATTCTGCATTCAGGAGGAGGGTCACACCGCTGGCGGCATAGGGAATGGAAAAGTCCACAACCTTGTCACGCTCCTCTGTAATACTCATGGATGAGAGGATCAGATCGGCCTTACCAGACTGGATGGACGGAATAAGCCCGGTCCAGGAGGTATTTTCAATGATGACCGGTCTGCCCAGGTACTCTCCCAGAGCATAGGCCGTATCGACAGAGATCCCCGTGGGAGTCCCGTCGGCATCAGCCATCTCAAAGGGAGGAAACTGGAGTTCCATGGCAACCACAAGAGGGTCTCCCTGTCCTTTATCAGCTGCTGAAGTACTTTCTTTTTTGCTGCAGGATGCAAGGGTTGCAGCCAGTATTGTAAGAATCACGAAACCTTTCATCAATCTTCTCATTCTTTTCTCCTGTTCGTTATATTCGATTCTAGAGCCGCAAGACTCTTCATCAGTCTTATCTGTTCCTCTTCCGGCATCATACCGAAAAGATCACCTATCACCTCTTCCGAGATCTCCTGAAAGACCGGCTTCAGGGACTGCCCTTTTTCTGTAAGTGAAACCAGTACTGATCTTTTATCATCAGGGGAGCTTTCCCGCTTCAGATAACCGTATTTTTCAAGGGTATCCGCCATACCGGTCACCGTAGACTTGGCTCTACCGCTGCCCTTCACAATATCGCTTAAGGGCAGCGGGGATTCTCTGAATAAAAACTGGAAAATCTGTCCGTGAGCCGGAACAATACCTTCAATGCCTCTCTCCTTCAGTGCATCGGAAATAGCCATATTGGACAGTTCCCTCAGCAGTGAAAGTTTATCAATAATTGCCCGTGGATTATACTGACCCAATAACTGCCCCTTCAGATGTCGAGTAATACACTACAGTTTACCTAAAAAAACAGTGAGGGTTCAATTGCATCAGCCGGAATGCATAGCTGGGCGGAATAATCGGTGTACCGTCCTCTTCATGCCCCAGAATCCTGCTGTCTGTACAGCCGCTCACCGTCACTTTTCCAGTTGCCATCAGCTGACGGAAATAAGGTTTGCTGTCCATGGTTCTGAAATAGATCCCCTCTTCATCATATCCGTTGAAATGAGCCGAAGAGGAATGGACTTCATTATTATATACGGTTGTAAACTGAAGGACTCTTACGGCATCTGCATAGGAATAAATTTCCTGGATTGTCATATGGCCTCCTTAACAGGTTCGGTCCCGAACCATTTATTCCTTTATAGTTCGTGCCCGAACTTTTGTCAATACAGAATACAGGTTATCTTCCGGACCTGTAGGAATATCAGATTTTATTCCAACCGATGTAGCCCGGCGGTGTCTTTATATATAAAATACCGGGAAAGGACCTATGATCGACAGTACAGCATACCTGAACTCTCTTTTCAGCTTTGCGCTGAAAAATACAGCGACTCTTGAGGATGCAGAAGACCTCACTCAGGAAATCATTCTTAAACTGCTGCAGGTTTCCGGCGATGACATCCGGAACAGGGAAAGATATGTCTGGCAGACAGCACGGAACAGTCTCTCCAACTATTACCGGAAAAAATCCCGACTTGTGAACAGCATCTCATCAAATGAATGGAATGATGAACTCCCCGGAACCATCCCGGGTCCTGAAGAACAGTATGAGCAGAAAGAGAGAATCAGGGAGATTAGACAGAGGATTACTTATCTTTCCGGACTCCAGAGAAAGATTGTCATCCAGTACTATTTTGATGAACTGCCGATACCCAGGATTGCCCAGTCAAACGGGATTCCCCCCGGTACAGTTAAATGGCATCTGTATGAAGCCAGGAATCAGTTAAAGGAGGAACGAGTGAAAATCAGAGACAAAGAGCTGGATTACAATCCAGTGGATTTCCGTATTTACGGAACCACAGGGGCCGTAGGAGATATGGGAGGTACAGAGGATATACTCAGAACCGCCCTGTCAAGAAACATTATATTTGCCTGCTACAGAGAAGGGAAAACAGTAAATGAACTGGGAGACTGTCTTTCGGTGTCCCCGGTGTACATAGAAAGTGAAGTCGATTTTCTTCTTGAATATGATTTTCTGAACCGGCTTCCGGGAAACAGATATTCTGCCAATGTTCTGATAGACAGCTGGGATTCCCGGATTCAGGAGGCAACCGACAATTTCTATAAAAAGTCTGCTGAGCTGCTTTCCATTCCACTATATGAGAAAATCATAAACGCCTCATATCAGGATCATCCGGATCTCCATATCCCTGACGGGGATCAGAACTTTATGATGTGGTCCCTTTTCCCCTATATCATTGCCGAATCACTTCCACCGGAAGAGAAAAATATAGCATTCAGAGAGGCCGCTACCCTCAGGAGAGACGGCGGAGAGTATATTTCCCATGTGATCCTGGACTGTCCTGAAGATATGGATCATCCTCTGTATGATGAGTTTCAGCATTGGCAGGGACCGCTCTGGAACAGCAGAGATGGTCTTCTTCTCTGGCAGGTTAATCACAGAACCGGCAGAAAAAAAGCTGGAATAAAATCATACAGCAGACAGGTCATGGCAGCCCTTTCCCGCCTGAAGGATTATTTGACAGAGGCAGATCAGCCTGAGTATGAAAAGGCGCTTCTTATACAGCAGGGATTTCTCAGACAAAGCTCTTCAGGTCTCGAAATTGCCCATGTGCATATAAAAAATGATTCTCTCAGACAGGAGCTTGTCTCACTGGGAACGAATCTGAAGCAGGAAATGCCGGATATCCTGTCAGAGGAAGCCGGAACACTCAAGTCTCTCCTTCTCAAAGCCACACCGCCCCACCTAAGAAAAATACGCCGTTATGAATTGCAGCATCTCTACTCCTCAAACGGTTTGCTACTGATGTACTGTCTGAGAGAGCTGGAGAAATCCGGCAGACTGAAAAGTCCGAAACCCGAACAGAAAGAAGCTCTCTCAAGTCTGCTGATCGGATGAAAGAAGGGCCGGTCCTTCAACAGACTGGCCCTGACAAGAATAAACGATTAAACTAGTTTCTCTGGCGAACAGCCAGTTCCACTTCCATTACACCGGATGACTGCATTCCAAATCCCAGACCCGCAGACCCGTTACGAAACGTTTCCGCCGGCAGGAATTCGATTCCCACAAGTGATTCCCTTCCAGGATCACTGTCTGAGGAAAGGAGAAAGTGCCAGTTTGCTTCATCTCTCCACATATCGAGGTACCAGGTGCCGCTCTTACTGAGAACAGGCTCGATGGGCATGGGACCGGCACCAAAGGGGACAAATTCTCCCAATGCTGTATAAACTTCGATTACAAGACCTTCTTCCAGTTTAGTCATCTGAATCAAAAATCCCTGACCGTCAGGAAGACTTTCCCCTCTCTGACCGATGGCAAATACCATCCTGTCATTATCCAGAGCCGGATACTGGGCTCCCGCTACTGCATTCATGGTTACAGGTTTAAGTTCAAGCTGAAGATGATCGGGCTGTACGCGTCCCTGATAGATCATATCTACACCCCACTGGGTATTTTCTCCATAAACAGCAACACCGCTGGCACCCTGACGGATCTGTACGGCGCCCAGATTGGCCCAGCTTTCGGGACCGGAAGGTTTCAACTCTCCCTGATCGAACTGCATTCCTGCAGGGGATGCCTCTATTGTACCGGCATTACCGGTATCGGTTGACATACAGGATGTCATGACCAGTGCAGCGGCCATGATGATTAATAATTTTTTCATTATAGACTCCTTTTAGTTATTTCATGAGGGATACGTTAAAATCTCTTGTAAATACTATTTTAACGTTTTAATATTGTATCTCAGATCACATACTTGTCAATAAAAAGGTAAAAAAATGCAAGTTGAATACGAAAATCTTAAACCTTCAGAGTTCAGGAAACGGCTTAAGGAATATCCCGTAGCCTATCTTCCTCTGGGAACACTGGAGTGGCATGGAGAACATATGCCTCTGGGAGCAGATGGAATACAGAGCCGCGAACTCTTTAAAAAATGTGCAGAGCGTTTCGGAGGAATCGTCCTGCCCTCTCTGTGGCTGGGACCGGATGTCTACCGCCCCTTGGACAATGGTAGTGCCCTGATTGGAATGGACAATTCGGAGTTTACCACTCCCAACAGACAGCTGGACGGCAGCGCTTACTGGGTATCGGAAGGTTTTTTTCAGACTCTGATCGACCAGATACTGTTCAACATCAAAAGAGCCGGATTTAAAGCTGTACTGGCAGACGGTCACGGGCCGTCCCGGATTGCCTGGTGCCGGAGTATGGAAGAAAACAGCCGCAGATACGGTATCAAAATACTCGGAATCACAGAGGACCTGTTTTCCCGCTGGAGAAGCCAGATGGATCACGGGGGGCTGAATGAAACATCATTAACCATGCACTACCGCCCTGATCTTGTGGATCTCTCCCTTCTGGGTTCGGACCGGAATATGAAACCTCAGGGAATCGGCATAGACGACCCCCGTGATGCAACAGAAGAGCTGGGAGCCGGATGGATGGAGGAATCCATTGAGCTGGCCGGGGAGCTTCTGAAGGGAGCTGGATTCTAAATTTCTTGACGCAGAGGGAAACTGTGCTATGATTATTTAAACGTTTATATATCAATATAAAAATGGAGATATCTATGTCTTTTAAATCAGAACGATTCAGGATTATTCTGACCAGCCTACTCTTTGTACCGGGCCTTTTTCTGTTATCCTGTGAGAACCCCGCATCATCCAATCCTCCCGCCAATAATAATAGTGATGATCCGGAAGTCATTTATATAACCGAAACGGGAGAATTTGAAGAACCTGACTACAATCCCGATCCCAGAACCTGGTATATCAGTACCAGTGATGCACTTCTTATTGGAAGCGAAGGAGATGCAGGCAAAAACCTGAATCTGGATACAGACGGAGACGGCTCTATTGATGTCTGGAATGTTTCAGTTCAGGATTCTTTCAGGAAAGTGAATAATACTGACAATATGGGGATATCCAATGTAAAACCCGGAGATACAATACTTTTGAAAAGAGGGGAAGAGTTCTACGGTCCCATGATTCTGAACTCCCGCGGCCGCAGTGATCAGCCCATAACCATAGGCAGTTATGGAAACTCCTCAGACCCTAAGCCAGTAATAAAATTATTTGATACCAGAGCCGAAGTGGGTGACAACGATTATGCTGTAATCCTGAACAATCCCTCCCACTTTATAATAGAGAACATAAGAATCGAAAACGCCTTTGCCGGAATCTACCTTCGTTATGAAGGGAGTTATGAACACCGCAGCATCACTATCCGCGATTGTGAAATGCATAATATCCGTCTGGAAGATTCAGATGTGTATGATGAATGGAAAGAGAGCTGGAAACGGGGTAATGAAATGGCCTATCCCTCCGCCATTGCAGTTGGAGGACGTGGCTGGTCGGACTTTTCCGGGCCTGTGCTGCGGGATTTAACAGTTGAAAGGGTTGATGTCACTGACAGCGGTACGGCTGTGGCCATCGGCTACTACTGGTTGAATCCCAGTAATTACGATTATAAGGTATACAACCTGAATATTGATGAAGTTCACTGTTTTGACGGAACTCAGGGTCTTCTTCAGATTAATTATGTGAGCGGCGGAACAATAAAAAGATCGTCCTCAATTAATACAACTTCTTACAACTCATCCGGGATTGCCGGTTCCTTTGTGGAATTCTGTGAAGATCTGGTCATCAGGGACAATGAGTTTTCCGGAACATCCAGAGTGAATGTTCCCGATGGATCGGGAGGAACTCTTTATACCTATGACGGTGCGGGGTTCGATTTTGAAGGAGACTGTTTCAACATGGTTTTCGAGAGGAATCTGCTGAGAAATAATGAAGGAGCCGGACTTATAATCTGCCACTCCAAGAGCGGTAATCCCTCCACTGTGACCATCCGGGACAACCTGTTCTACAACAACAGCACGGATACTGATGTACCCGACCGTGTGAACTCCGGAATCGGTTATCTGAACTCCTGTTTCGAAATCTTTATCGATTATGCCGCTCCCGGTGTTTCCAATGCCCGGGGGTCTATAACGGGTAACAAGTTTTATAAGCATACTAACAGTTTTTCTGTCACAGGTTACCCGGATATCCAGCCTGACTATTTCAGCCCCGCTACAAAGACAGGCTTTGATATCAACGGTAATACGGAAGGGATTTACAGTGATGGAGACACCATAGGCTCTCCCTATAATGATCCCAGAAATTTGTAAGAGTATAAAAAATACATTTCAGCGCTCATAGAGGGACGCATAATAAAGGCCGCATATCAGATGCGGCCTTTATATTATTCGTATTCACGAGATCAGCACTTCAAACCAGACTCAGGAGACCACCGGATTTTCCAGGCTCCCTGATAACAGAGGTCCTGTTCTGCAGCTGCCTCCCTCTCCTGACGGTATTTCTCAAACAGATGGGCGGGTAGTGTTTTTTCATATTCTTTTGAATCCGCAATATGCACCGGATGCTGTCCATAGTCGATGCCGTCACAAACCACATGGGCTGTCAGCACTGTACGACGGAAGGTGCCGGCCCCGGCAGTAATTTCAAAAAGGAACTCCCCCGTCTCCCCGGGCGGAACGGCTCCCTCCCGGACGGCGGGAGAACAGCCCCACCCTTCAGGCAGAACGGGGCGGATATTCACAGAGACCGTACGGTCTTCATGGTTTCTGATTCTAACAGAGGTCTGGAACCGCTCACCGGGATCAACAATACTCCGGAAGGGGTAGAAGGAAGCCCAGCCCGGATCACAGGAAAAGTTGGCATTCCTGCCGTATACCAGATTTTCCATCATCTCTGCCGTATTCTGTGCCCAGCTGCCGTACTCTTCTATCCTCCGGCTGTCTACAGGAATCATACTATGATGGGCAGAAGCCAGATAATCGGGCTGCACCTCTTTGAGAACCCGGGCACAGCGGGAGTATCCTTTTCCTTCCCCCAGAAGACAGATGTTCCATCCATTTGAAGACTCCCCTCTCAGAATATATCCATCAAGGGGTTTATAGACAGAGTCACCGGCAAAAAGAATGGTCCGGCCATCCATTTCGGTAACCAGAGCCGCATGATATTCAGTCTGGCCCGGAAAATGATGAATCTGAAACTCCTGTCCTTCCCAGTTGAAGGTCTCCCTGTCCTTCAGGACTTTATCCACAGAGATCCCTTCGTAAGGATATCCTGCAGAGCCCAGACAAGGCAGGTTATAATGGAAGGGATTCTCCAGAATATCTGCCATAGTATCCATGCTCCAGACAGAGAGTTCCGGGTAGAACTCCTTCAGAGAGGGAACTCCGCTTATATGATCATCATGGTAGTGGCTGAATAGAATGACATCAGGAACAAGATCATTACGCCCGCTTATTCCGGAGAGTCTGGTCAGAATATCCCGGGAATCACCAGGCATTATAGGCCAGCCGAAATCCCAGATCAGGACTTTCCCCGATTCGGAGATAAAAAACCAGGATGTTTCTATGTTCCAGGGACCGCTGACCGATCCTTCAACAGGAACAAAATCCCCAGGAAGCTCCTCATCCCTGCTGCCCGAGGGGATGGTATTCTGATACAGCTGATTTCTTGTGTTCTGCAGAGCCTCACGGGTTGCCGCCGCAGCCTCCAGACCATACAGAACCGGATCGCCATGGGCAGTCAGCAGAAGATCTGCTCCCGCTGATTCCAGAGCCTGCAACCGGGCAATGGCTCTGTCCAAAAGGGACTCCCCTCCCATGCACAGCTCATTGTACCAGCGTTCCATATCATAAAAGTTCCAGACACTCCCCTTCCCGGCCAGGAGGTTTCCTGTAAAAACACAATCAGAGCCGTCAATCCGGACCCGGTAGATCAGAGATTCATCACCCGATTCTGTATTGATGACTTTGAAACGGAGATCTTCCCACAGGATTTCTTCATCCGGCTGAAGATGATGCTTCACATCAAAAGGTTCAACAGGAATTCCATAACCCGGTTTAAAACAGTAGCTGTGGTAGATATCCTGGTTTTCCCAGTGAAAATCGGGATTCACAGCAAAATCACCGCAGGAGGCAGGGACTGCTGCCCTGCCGCCCCAGTCCTTCTGGAGCCGGGCCGTAGCGGCGCAAACGGATCTGTCCAGACGTGTATGCAAAATCAGATCAATCCGGCTGATCCCCAGGTAACGGAAAACCGCATCCGGAACATCAGTGCCGCTGTCGATAAGGAGGGCAGTACTGCCCCTGCGGACAATCCAGACATGACAGCTGCTTTTAAATAAATAGAGGCTTTCACTGAGCCGGAAAAGCCCGGTTATTTCAGTTTCCTTTATTCTATTCATAAATCCAGATCCAGTTTCAGAAAACGCTTCGGATTATCAAAAAGGATTTTACAGGCAATATGAAGAGCCGCCTCTCCATCCAGCCAGCCCTCTTTAATCAGGCGGCCCAGTGCAGCAGCAATGTTTTCCCGGGCCATCTGCTGATGACCGCAGACACCGTCGATAAAGCCGTAATCTCCGCCAAAGCCGAAGATTTTGTTCACAGGGATTGTATCAAGCCACTGATAGAGAGCTTCCCGGCTGGACGAGGGAGAAATGATATGAGCCCAGCACATATCCACACTCACATTGGGAAAGTTTTTCACAAGGGCGCTCACCACATTCTGAAAGGGGAAGCCCATATGAAAAATCGAAAACTGCAGATCCGGAAAACGGAGAAACAGATCATTCAGCAGCAGAGGATCGCTGTTTCCCAGTCTGTTTCCGTTCCCTTCCAGAATACCGGTGTGAATCTGAACTGGCAGTCCTTTCTCCTCCGCCATAGAGAGAATGAAATTCATCATATAATCCTGAAATTCCTTTGTGGGGAGGATTCCGGGATTTTCCCAGCCGGGGAAATGAAGATCTCTGAAAAAATCCAGAAATCCCGTTTCCGCTGCGCTTCGGGTGGCCTGCCTGTAATCCAGAGACCGTTTATAGGCCAGAGTGCTTTTCAGCACAACAGCGCCTTCATCAAGGGCTTTATTCAGAGTTTTCCGGCAGGCTTCCAGCCAGTCTTCAAAAGTCCGCAGGCGAATGCCCGTGGAGAACTCCACATGCTGCAGCTGTGCCCGGGAACCGGGAATAATAAAAGAGTCCATGTTGACAGTACTCCGGAAGAGGGATGAATCACAGTCCGTATCCGAATCCACCACACTCAGGGCTATACCGCTCTTTTCCCGGAGCACATACTCGTAATGTCCCCCTTTGCGGCGGGCTTCTTTAAATTTCCTGTCCAGCTCTTCAACCGTATCCTTATGAATTCCGGGAAGATCATAAAGCTCCCGGACGGAAAGATCCAGAGACCGTCCGTAACCTGTGAGACGGCAGTTTTCCCACCAGGGCTCCACGATATTCCATTTGTCTCCCACTGAAAGATTGGGATCAAAGAGCCGGAACATTTCACCCCGGGGCATTCCCGAAGAGAGGATGTCGCTGTTCATATAGTGGATCAGATATTCATGGAGTACATCTGTATCCTGGGGCCGTTTACTCTCCCGGGCAGGGAGGTGCTCATGGGTATCTATAATTTTTATTTTCTGAATATCTTCTAAAAGCTGTTCCTGTGTCACTTTTATTCCTTCTCTCTGTAGATTCTGATACTGTCCACCAGGACTGGTTTGTCTGTATCCATATTGTCAAACTTCAGGAAGATCCGGTTGATCCTTCCCTTCCAGCCGTCATCAGCTTCGGGAGAAAAACGAAATACCCGGTACTCCGAATCGTAGGCGTCCATTTCAGCACTGAGGTAATAGCTGTCATAGCTATAGAGACCTTCCATCCAGTCTGCAGCTGCCCATCCTATATCAAGATAACCAGCGTCAGATGAGTTTTTGACTCTGACCTCTATCACCTGTCCCGGCTCAGCCTGGAAATCCGGCATGGTCATAACAGTACTGAGGGAGGCAAAGGGTTCGGTTATATAGAGCTTCCCGTCACGGATCTCTGCCGGTTTTCTTGTGGCAATATGGAACATCCGGTCTGCAGGACCGTCAAAACGGGCATTGTAGAGGGTCGTTCTTTCCCTTATTTCTACAGACTTCAGTGACAGTTGACCTCTGTTTGTTCCGCCGTCGGCAAACATTACTTTGATTTCAGAGATATCCCCGGTCCAAAGAGGATGATCTCCCAGAGGATAGTCATAGCTCCTCAACCGGGGGTCGTTGGGAATAACCGGCAGCAACATAGAACGTTCGGCATGAAAATCCTGTCCCGGACCTTTCCAGAAAACTCTGGCCATGGAACTGTCGGTTCCATTGATCAGAGAAAAGGAGATAAACTGGTTTCTCCTGGCTTTCAGATCAAGACGAGGGGATGTTACAGCAGGTTCGGTTCCGCGGACCTTCAGTTCCAGTGCATTCCTGCCGGCTCCGCCCTTCTCCAGAGAACTGAGTGACCATGATCTGCTAATTTCATCAGCATTCCAGAGAATCAGACTCTCTCCCACTGGCTGATAAACCACTCCCTTGGCTTCCGTCAGCCGGATCAGATTTCCCGGAGACAGGCTCCTGATGTTCCGTATTGCACCGCTTTCTCCCAGGATTCTGTACTCTCCGGCAGTCTGAGGCTCAAAAGGCAATACAGTCTTACCATCAAGAGAAACAGCCTGAACAGCAGAGCTGACAGGAGTCCACTGCCCGCTGCCTGCCATGCGTTTTTCAATACGGTAAGAGTTTCCGGACACTGCCCCCTGAAGCTGAATCATATAGAAAGGACTGTCGGCATCAAAGACAAGCGCCTCTTCAGTACCGGCCTTTCCGGGAACAGGAGTCTGTTCGGCACCGGGGAGGGTTTCATAACGCCAGGCAGTCCAGGCAGGTGTTCCGTCTTCTCCCCCGTATACTCCGATAACACCTTCTGTTTCTGCAACTTCCAGTATGTATGTTCCTGAAAGGACTGTACCGTCCAGAGGGAGGTGAAGATCCAGACCGTCTCTTGCATAATACAGTTCCCTGTCGGCAATCAGTTCCTCTCCCCTTTCTGTATTCCGGAACAGTTTGAACCTGATAAAGTTCTTCTTATGGCTGTTGTCCTGATAAATTGGGAGGGTCAGCATGGTTGCAGGAATATCAACTGGAACAGTGATATCCCAGCGTTCTCCACCTTCCAGCAGAAGTATATCTTCCGGCAGAACAGGATTTTCCGCCACAGGACTCCGGTTCCACTCAAGGGCAGGAACAGCAGCCACTTCGATCAGGCGCAGAGTTTCCGGACCGTCACCGTTATCATCAATGACGATATTGGTTCCCATATCTTTTCCAAAGTTGCGGTAGGAGGCAGACCAGGCTGAATCATAGAGACTGAGAGTCTTCCACTCTCCTGTGCCTGTTTTTGTAATAGTTTCGAGAGTTCTCAGTTTCAGTTCATCCACAGAATCATTGACCTGTACTGTAAAGGAATCGGTGCCTTCATCTAGATAAACCACTGTGATAGTTGTTCCGTAAAGTCCGTTATACCGCTGCCGGGCATCCAGTTCAAAATCAAGAACGCTGTTTCCGCTGCGGACTGCATGTTCCCCATTATGAGTCAGAAGCTCTCCGTATTGCAGAGGCAGTCCGGCATCATCAGGATACTGTTTACGGAATATTCCCAGCCAGACATCCTTATATTCCTGAAGCACCTCGGCTACAGAATTGGATTCCCTGTACATACCCGGACGGCAGTAGAACCTTGTCAGCTGCTCACTACCCATCTGCCCGGCCATATAGGGAAGATACTTCCGAACAGAATCGGCCATAGCATCATGGGAATAGAGGTACATATTATCCATACCGTCTATAAGAACTCTGTTCAGAGTAGAGATAGCATGGCCAGTAGGAACTGTGGGCTTTCCTGTATCATTCCGGTAGATCTGACCGGCAGTTTCTATGGAGATGCTGGTGTCACTGTTATGCTTATACCTGTTGGCACCGTAGGAGAATGCATTAGTACCCCAGACACCGAAGGCCTCCTGCATGCCGTTGATTTTGAACTGCACTCCATATTCGGCACAGGTATTTATACCTCTGTAGTAGATATAATTCTCATCGGTCCATCCGGGAAGAACCGTACCTCCCGCCACCATCCGCAGGATCTTGTCGGGGAAGTGTTTTTTAAAAAGCTTAATATTCCCTTCCACAATATCCATGTATTTTTCCTGGGTAAAGCCGATGGCCATCCACTGGGGATCATGATGGCCTGCCCGATCGCCCTCGATACCCAGTTCACCGTACCGGCCATGCCCGGATACACAAACGGTTTCCACATGGGGATTATGGGCGTAGCGCTCACCCAGCGCCTCTACAAAATTGCCCCATTTTTCGTGATAAACAGGATTAAAATAATCCGGATAGCCCACGGTTCGTCCTATTCCATAGGCCTGCTCATAAACAAGAAGATTATCCAGTAAGAGAGAATCCCCTTCTTCAATACCCCAGACAATTCTATAATCCTGCCAGGGGCCTGTGATTACCGACCAGAAGCGGCTTCCCGATTCCCCTGCAGCGGCATCCCAGGTCATAAAACGAGTCGCTTCAGGCCCCCCTTCCCGGCTGACGGCAGCTGCATAATAACGGCCTCCTGAAGGTGAGGCATAATCAAACTGAACCGCATAAAAGCGGTTCCCTGAAACTTTGCCCTCCCGAAGCTCCAGCATATCCCCTTTATATTCACTGTAGGCAGAACGGATACCGGAAATGGAATCATCCCGTTTTTTGGTCACAACAGTTTTCCCCAGAGGGGAAAAGGATTTTTCAGTTGATTCAAAATCGGTCCAGATCCCTTTGGTTATTTTCCTCACATGATAAACTTCATGAAGCCAACGGGGTGTCTCCAGAGTATTGTGGCTGGCGGTAACAACACGGATGGCCACCTTTTTACCGTAGGCTGCCCAGAGGGCAATCTGATCATCGATGGGCTTCCAGTTAAAAACACCCTCCTCCGGCTCTACAGTCCGCCAGTCCAGATAGATCTCAGCCTCATAGACATGAGGATCAAGGAGACCGGCAATATTCTCTTCCACATCATCCTGACCGGAGAAGTTGGTAAATCCGCTCTTCCAATATCCTTCCGGAATTTCCGGTTTCTGTAGAATCTCTATTTCAGGAGCTTGCCAGGAAAGAAGATTTTCCCTTTCTGCATCTGTCAGGTATTTTCCCGACGGAGGTATGTAGTCATTAAACTCAGGCACTGTGGATACTGTCAGACAGCCGCCCAGCAGAACAGCTGTCAGCAGCAGGATCGGAAATCTCCGGATCATATAATGTCTCCTTTTTTTCCCAGTCGGCAGAACCAGTGGGAAATAACTCTTGATTATTTATTATTCAAACGTTTATATTCTGTGTTAAACTATCATAATTTTCAGAGCAGATCAAACTTTTTATAGAAAAAAGGAGTTCCCATGGCTGATGGAACATGGATATTAGAACATAAAAGCGGAGATTTTCAGGTTTTTTTTAATTATAAACCTGAAACCGGAGACAACATGACCGGCAGTGAAAGATGGCAGCTTGAGTCGAACTTCTCAGAAGAAGAATCCGGATGGTACCGCTTCAGCACAAAACTCACAAACCGGAGTTCTGAAGCAGCCGCACCCGGTCGAATATTCCCCCTGAAGAATCTGAAGGTCACATTCTCCCGTCCCCTGCCTCTTCAGCACTGTCAGAAAAAAAATATGGCCGAAATAAGCCGTTTCCGCCGGATAGACGAAAATGTGACCAGCCATATGCTGAGTGCCTGGACTGATGAATCAGGAGACAGGGCTTTTCTTGCCGGCTGGGAAGATCTGAGCCGTATGTTTACCGGGTTTGATATAAGGCCATCTGACGAACAGTCCCTGTCCATGGACTGCTGGGCAGACCTGGAGACCATGACTCTACAACCGGGAGAGTGTCTTCAACTGCCTGATCTGTTATTTTCCGCTGGTGAGAAACTGAGTTCTCTCATGACTGAGTATGCCCGTAAAACTGCCGCACTTATGGGGAATCGTGGCAGCCGGGTACCTTCCGGCTGGTGCAGCTGGTACTATTACCTCGATACTCTTAAAGCAGAGGACATCCGCAGTAATATGAAGGCTCTGAAAAACCGAGGTTTTCAGAAAGATGTTGATGTGATCCAGATAGATGACGGCTGGAATCTTCCAGAAAAAGGAGCGGAAAAAGTATGGGGAGACTGGGACAGATCAGGAGCCTTATTTCCGGAAGGGATGGAACAGGCCGCCCGATCCATTGAAGAGGAAGGATTTACCCCCGGTCTGTGGCTGGCACCCTTTGCAGTAGCTCCGGCAAGCCGTCTGTTCCGGGAACACCCGGACTGGTGTATACAGAAAAACGGAAAACCGGCAGTCATATACGGAATCCACGCTCTGGACCTCTCACATCCGGAGGTCCCCGGCTTTTTGCGAAAGACTTTCCGAAGGGTATTCAGAGAATGGGGATTCAACTATGTCAAACTGGATTTTCTACACTTTGCCATAGAGCCGGGTGAACGATATAATCCGGAAAGAACTACCGCCGAACTGATCCGTACATCCATGGAGATTATCCGGGAGGAAGCGGGAGACGAGCGTTTTATACTGGGTTGCGGGGCTCCTTTTGCTCCTCTGGTGGGACTGGTGGACGGAATGAGAACCGGCCATGATGTCTCCTGCCGCTGGAGCCTCGGCCCCGATCCCGAGGAACCGGAAGGTCCCTACATAAGCGTAGGTGTTGCTGCCTGGCAGACCGTCCGGCATCAGTGGATGCACAGGAACTGGTGGGCCAATGATCCGGACTGTCTTCTGACAAGAGACTATGCTTCTGAAGCAGAAGCCGGGCTGTTTGAAAAAGTTCTGACTCAATTTAAAGACACAACTCCCTATGGTCTGAGTGAAGAAGAAGCCCGATGCTGGGTCGAGCTGATCCGAACCCTCGGGGTCATGCCCATTATCAGTGAAAATATGGAGGAGCTGGATGAGCCCCGCTGTGAAATACTCCGGAAAGCCTTCCAATCCCCTGACGGCCGGCTCAGACAGATAGACTGGTATGAAGAGCGGTCCTGTCACATATACCTGACAGAATCAGACTCACCCCGGCTGGCTCTGTTCAACTTCGCTGATGAAAAGAGGAACATCCGGCTTCCTGCCTCAAAACTTCAGGGATTCAGAGTAAAAGAGGGAATTACGGAAAAAGACGGCCGGCTTCATTTCGACCCCTTGCCTGCTCACAGTTTCAGAGAGATTACACTGGAAAAGTGTAAATAACATTTGACAATTACCTGATCTCTGAATAGAGTAAAAGACATAATTAAAACGTTTATATAGGATGATTTCATTTATATAAAATGAATCCAAGGAGAAATAAAACAATGAAATTCAAGCAGAATCTGACCGGAGCCGCCGAAGCTCTGTTCGAATATTCCGAAACTATGCCGATCATAGACACCCATGAACATATTCCGGTAAAAGAGGAATACTATATCAATGCCCCGATTCAGTTTGGCCAGATGTTCAACCCCTATATTTCCAACGATCTGAAGTCTGCGGGTATGCCCTTTCCCCGGGATACCTGGGCGGCTCTTGTTGTCGTGGATGATGACTGGGACGCCTTTGAACCCTACTGGAACCAGGCAAAATTTACCAGCTATGCCCGGGCTTTCCGAATCACACTGCAGAAATACTTCGGAGAGGATGATCTGACCAGAGAAAATCACAAGGAGATTGTTCAGAAGATCAATGACAGTCTGAAGCCGGGAGTCTATGACAGGATTCTCCGTCAGGACTGTAACATCGAATGGAGCATCCCCTGTGCCGGAGCTCTTCCCGACATTGACGATCCCCTCCTGAAAGGAAATATCAGTTCTCCCGCCATGTTCTGTATGTCCGCCGACCAGATGAAGCAGCTGGCAGCTGAAGCCGGCACTGAGATTCCCAAATCTCTGGAGGATTTTGAAGAGAGCGCCAGAGCCTGGATGACAGTGCAGAAGGAAAAAGGTGCGATCTGTTTCAAAAGCCGGGCCATGAGAGTGGAAAACCCGGACAGAGACAAGGCTGCTCAGATTTTCAAACGGATAATGGGCGGAGAATCTCTCAGTGAACTGGAAGCAGGTCATCTGGAATCATGGATTCGGGAAGTTTCAGCCCGTACAGCTGCCGAACTGGATGTCCCCATGGCCCTTCATACAGGTGTCTGGAACAACTACAAAAACTCGGATATCAACGATATTGTCGGGTTTATAGACAGAAACCCCGATACCCGCTTTGATGTCTATCATATGGGTATCCCCAAAATCAGGGAATCTCTGCAGATAGCCAAGAACTTCGAAAATGCCTGGCTGAATATGTGCTGGTCCCATATTGTTGCTTCCGATATGACTGTGAATGCCATGAAAGAAGGCTTCGATATGATTCCTCTTAACAAGATTTTCGCTTTTGGAGCAGATTATTCCCTGTTCATTCAGAAGATCTATGGTCATCTGTTTATTGCAAGAGAGAACATTTCCATAGTACTGGGAGACAGGGTAGACCGTAATCTTCTGGATCTGGATACAGCTAAAGCCATCATGAAACAGTGGTTTTATGACAATCCCAAGGATTTTTATAAGCTGTAGAAGTCTCTTACTGCTTTCCTGTTTTCCCTTTTATACTGATAATATGATTATGGGAAAACAGGAAAATCTGAAAAAACGCAACCACGCCGTCTCCTGTACATACTTTATTGATGGGGACGGCGGAAATGACAGCAATCCGGGCACCTCTTCCGAGGCTCCCTGGAAAACCCTAAAAAAAGCCGGAGACAGGCATTACGGCCCCGGCGACAGAATACTCCTGAAAAGGGGCTGCCGGTGGACAGACCCATTTGTACTCTCAGGTAGCGGTACTGCTGAAAAACCAATTGAGCTCAGCACCTACGGTGAAGGACCGCGTCCTGTCATTGCTGCAGAGGATACCCGAAAGGGAATCTGCCTTACACTTAATAATGTTTCAGACTGGAAAATCAGCAGCCTGGAACTGAAACAGGCCAAAATCGGCCTCTATCTCAGATATACCGACTTTAGAGGACATTCGAACATAAACATTTCAGACTGTCTTTTTCAGGATATGCCCGACAGATCCGCAGATGCCAACTTCCATAACCAGGAATTCGCATGGAGCAGTGGAATATTTATCGGAGGAATCCTGCCGGAAAAAAAAATCACAGTACTGAAAAACCTGACTATCCGGAGTAACAGGTTTGTGAATGCGGGCATAGGCATCATTCATAACTGGTACTGGCCTGATCAGCCCCGCTTTAACATTCTTACAAATGTGGTACTGGAGAACAACATTGCGGAAAACTGCTACGGCGGAGGATTCGCCTTCACTGATACTTCAGATCTGTCCATACGGAATTTCGAGATCCGGAACTCCGGAGGCAAATCCGACTTCGGTACAACAGGAGCCTTTCTGCAGTCATGCCGGAACGTAGTGATCGAAAACTGTCTTTTCGAAGGAACCCGGGCCATAGACTGTCATGACGGTGCCGGGATGGATTTTGAAGGAAACAACAGACAGGTGCTGTTTCGGAACAACAGAGTGCAGAACAATCACGGCCCGGGAATACTTTTCTGCTGTACCGATGGAGTGAACGAAGAAATTGAAATCACGGACAATCATATCTCCGGGAACGGAGCCTCTCCCCATGACAGAGATTATGCCTGCGGTCTTCTGAACTGGACCGACAGAAATGAAAAAGAAATATTCGGAAAAAACAAAGGGAGAATAAAGGGGAATACAATCATCAGCCGGAACAGCTGCCTCCCGTTCTCTGCCGGAACTGCCAGGGCGGGGGTCCCCTTTGAATGGGATGGCTTTGAAATCACCGGGAACAGGCTCCTGTCATCAGAAGAAACTGACAGGACATAAAAAACCGGCATCCCGAACCGGGACACCGATTTGATCCATAATGTTTAATTATTTCCAGTCGCCGATTTCAGTATTTACTTCAGTCTGAATCTTCTGCAGGGCTGCATCCAGGTTCATATTACCGAAATACACTTCTCTCAGGTTATCCCGGAAAATGGTATCTACAGCTGTATCGGGAATATAGGGAGACCGGGGAAACAGACGGGCTGTCTCGGCCTCTCTTCCCAGGAACTTCACAAAGGATTTCATATGATCATTCAAAGTGGGATCACTGCCCATTTCAGAGAGATAGTTCCGACGGATAGGCATGGCCATACCGCTCTCGGCAACCCACTGCTGATCCTCGGTCAGAAGATACTCGAACAGTTTCCAGGCGGCATTGGGATATCTGGTACGGGCAGAGATAACCTGTCCGATCATTCCCGCTACCATGGCGACATTCTCTCCGCCGTTATCAGCAACAGGAGTAGGTGCATAGCCCCAGTTCAGACCGGGAGCCTTATCCCAGTACTGTTTAACTGCCCAGGAACCGCCGAAGGCCACAGCCATTCTGCCGCTCTGAAACATCTGAGAACTCTGCTGGGGAATAGGATCTTCAAAATAGGGAATTACCGCATCAGGTCCAATCTGCATATCCATCCAGGCCTGTATGGCTTCCCGGGTTCTGGAATCATCTGCGACAACACATGTTCCCCCATCCTTTGTGTATACCGAACCGCCGTTGGAGAGGATATAAGAGTACAGATGCTGAATGGGAACAAAATCGAAGACAGTGGGATAGGTCAGCCAGTTTCCGGAAGAGTCCTTCTCTCCCAGTTTCTGAAGCATAGCTCTGAACTGACTCCAGGTCATTGGTTTATCACTTGAAGGATATTCCACTCCCGCCTTGTCAAACAGATCTCTATTGTAGTACATGAAAAGATCAGGAGACCATCCTGAGGCAAAACCGTAGATACTCCCTTCTCCAAAACCATCTTCACTCCAGCCGAACACCTCTTCATTAATCGGAAGAAGATCCGTCCTTTTAACCACTTCACTGCTTTCAAAATAGTCATCCAGGGGCAGAAGCACACCGTGTCTTATAAAGGTAAGAATATTCTGAGGGCCCATGACAAAGACATCCGGGGCATTCCCTGCAGCTGCCATGGTTATAAGTTTTGTATCAAAATTACCGGCGATTTCCACTTCCCGGATAGAAATATTCGGATTGGCAGCCTTAAAATCAGTCAGACGGCCGTTATGAAAGTCAGAACCGAAAGGAAGAAACACATCCAGCTCAATCTGCCCCGACTCAACAGTCAGATCGATTTTTTCTCCTTTTACCATATTGTTACTGTGTCCGCTGTCCTGACTGCCATTGGCATATATCCCGGACAGTGCTGTCAGGGACAACAGAACCACAAGTAATTTTCTTAGCATGACAAACTCCTGTTATTTAAACGTTTATATCATTTATAGTGTCAAAATTGTATCATTCCCTCTCGTATCCGTCAAATAGAATAGTCGATTTTCCAGTATTTAATAAGGAAACCCTTGAAAACCGGAGGATCAGGCAGACTAATGAAGAAGTTTTTTGTTGACGTCTGAAGGGAATCAGCATAAAATAGTTCAAACGTTTTAATAAAGGAGTTCAATATGAAAAAATATCTCTTTATATGTATTCTCATCCTGACTCAGGGGCTTCTGTTTGCAGCCGGACAACAGGGCATGGAAGTTACACCAGTTGACATTGAAAAGGATGCATCCAAGATGGGGGATGTCACCATAAAAACCTTCATCTCGGCAGACCAGAAATGGAATGAAATCGTCAATGTAATGGTACAGGAGTTTGAATCCCTCTACCCCAACCTGAAAATTCAGGAAGAAGCCATTTCCGGCAGTTTTGACTCAAAACTTATTGTTATGCATGCGTCCGGAACCGCACCTGACATCCATACTATGACTCCCTCCAATATTCTTCCCTATGTGAGATCGGGAGCTCTTATGCCTCTGGACGGGTATCTGGCTGCCAGTGATGTCCTGGGAAATGATGATCTATGGCCGGTAAACCATAAGGCCTACAGGTATGATGGCGAAACCTTCGGAGAAGGAGAACTGTATGCCCTGATCAAAGACTGGACCCCTGACTTTATGATGTTCTACAACAAGTCTCTGTTTAATAGAGCCGG
The DNA here is from genome assembly GCA_028532905.1 of Spirochaetales bacterium. GTDB lineage: Bacteria > Spirochaetota > Spirochaetia > DSM-2461 > DSM-2461 > Oceanispirochaeta. The sequence continues at coordinate 12,316 of JAQQAM010000114.1, read as the reverse complement.
AGTAGCCTACCCCGATGCCAAAAAACCCATGAACTGGGATCAGTACAGAGATATGCTCTCCAAACTGTCGGTGAAAAACTCAGCCGGAGAATTTACCCAGTATGCTGCAACCTTTGATTTTGTACCCATTCAGCAGCTTTATCAGATGATCCTGACCAACGGCGGCCGTGTTTTTAATGAAGATGGAACAAAGGCGACTCTTTCAGAACCCAAAACCAGGGAAGCGATTGAGTACTGGGTTAGCCTGATGAATGGCCCCAATGCAGTTGTTCCCTTTTATGAAGCTCCCGTTCCCATGACTTCCGGCGATCTGTTCAAAGCCGGAAAATCAGGAATTACTTTCTTCGGCCGCTGGGCCATTCCTCAGATGTTCGCTGATGCGGATCTTGATTTCGGTCTGGCACCTCCTCCCGTTCCCGCCGGAGGAAAAAGAGTTTCCACCATTGCCGGCGGCCTCAGCTGGGTTATGTCCTCTACAACAAAGCATCCTGATGCCACATGGAAATTTCTGGAATTTCTTATGACTGAAGGTCAGGCCAACCTGGCAGAAATCGGTTTTAACATCCCCGGTAATAAAACTGTCGCCGAAGAGATGTATAAAAGGGAAAGCGATCCCCAGATGATCGAATGGAACAACTTCTTCCTGGAGGAAGCTGAAAAATACACTGTCCCCTTCCCTATGAGCGGATATGTGTCCTCCTCCTTTGTGGAAACAACCATCCAGGATCAGCTGAGAGAGCACTTTTACAACAATGTCAGTCTTGATGTAGCCATCAAACAGGCTGAAACCATTATCAATGCTGAAATTGCAGACTGGGTTGAATAACAGACTTTAATCCGGAACGGCAGCCGTCCTTTGGCGGCTGCTTTTTTTTTCAAAAGAGGCCATGTATGAGAAAAATATTCTATTCCCTACTGCTCCTCATTCTGACGGCGGGATGTACCACACCGGGAGATATGATGGAAACAGTTACTACTGAAAAAAACATAATAACGGGAAGTCCCGTATCATCAGAAGCACCCCGCCCGGAACAGACTGTTCAGACAGGAGTTCCGGAAGGATTTTACGACAGAGGGGGGATCATAACCTTTTCCGGGGAAAACTCCCTATGGGAAGTGGCGGCAGGAATCCATGACCCTGACGTAAAAGGTGTTGAGATCCTGATTGAATGGAACATGGTGGAATCGGTTGAAGGTGTATACGACTGGAGTAATATCGATGATGCCATTGCTCTGTGGGCACCCTATGGAAAAACCATCGATATCCGAATGGTTTCAGCGAATCAGAATACCCATATCACTCCGGCCTGGCTGTTTGACCGTTACAAGGTCAGACGGATAGCCGCCGGAACTGAACTGGATTTTGAAAAAAAAGGTCCCTACACCCTGGGTTCTGCCGGAGAAAGAACAAAAGACCGCAATCTGACTCTCAGCGGCCTGAGAAGTCTTTACAGTGTAAAAAAAGGAGATATTCTCAAAACAGATGCCGGTCTCCTGAAGCCCGGAAAAAAATATGGTATTCAGTTTGACTACTCTCTCCCCAAAAGCGGGACTTATGCCATAGAAGCCCGTTCAGACGATGGAGGCAAGGAAGCACTCAGACGATATGAATGGACCGGAAAAGCCGGAGATTCAGGTCTGGAATCCTGGACTGTAGACCTGGCTCCCTATGCGGACTACAGGATCGTACTGATCAATAAGGGAGGAGAGATCCTCATTGATAACATGGCTATCCATGAAATAACCGAGGACCACCGCGGAAATGTCGGTTTCCCCGATTATTACAATCCGGTATTCAAGGAAAAGTGGACCAGACTGATTACAGCTATGGGAGAGCGCTACAACGACCATCCTTCTGTTGATACAGTGGTTGTTACGGGTTTCGGACGCTGGGGAGAGCTGAATCTGGAAGGAGAAATCCCGGGTCGCAGAGACAATCAGTGGCTCTGGACCGGTTGGAATGAAGATACTTACATGGACCATGTGGAATGGGCCATTCAGCTTTACAAGGAACAGTTTCCCGACAAGCCCCTGCGTATGGTTGCCGGAGGTTTTTCCATCAGTTCCATGACCAACCAGGATTTCCTTTACTGGAGAGCCATCCATCTTTGCGGACGTTACGGTCTGGAAATGAAGATAAACGGTATGCAGGAAGGGTTCGGAATATGGAAACAGAACATGTTCTCCTACGGAGCCCACCGCTACCGCCATGATCCTGATGTGGGTGTCGTCTTTGAAACAGCCGGTCAGATTTACAGGGACATCACCGGTGCAGAAGGGATTCCCACAGGGCATCCTTTATCCGTACTGAATCGCTGCCTTATTGACGGCATGGATGTTCTCTATCTTTACGGCCCCGATATTCTCAGCCGTAATGTCAAAAAGTACTTTCCCTATCTGACCGAACAGATCGGACGGGATCTTTATACAAAGATGTACATCCGCCACGGCCTTTACAATATGATTCAGGAGCTGGAACCTGCCGCACCCATCTCCTATAAAGACATCTGGATGGGAATATACCATACCAAGTACAAACACAGTCCCGGCAATCACGATAAATATGAAGTGGCCTATCCGGTCATCAATGGAGAAAAATCCATCAGTACTACAGAGGGCGGTACCAGCGGGTTGCTTGAGTATGATATTGATGCCCGTCTCAGATATTCCGGTATGTACGGTGCCACAGTTCATATCAGTTACCTGGACAGAGGACGGGACAGTCTGGCAATAAAAATAATGGAACCCGGCGGAAATATAAAAACTCTTGAAAACATTAGAAAAACTGACTCAGGAGAATGGAAAACCTGGTCGGCCTATGTCAGCCGGGAACTGGCCAGTCCCCGGAACTCAGGGGAGGATGACCATGTCATTCTCACAATAGATGACCTGCGAGACGGAACAGAAACTGTCCGTTTTCTGGAAATAGACTATGTACCGGCTCCAGACTGGAAAACCGGAATAAGCTCCGAAAATGCCCCTGCCGGCGAAGTGCTCAAGATAGAGGATAGAGCAGAAACGGAAGTGTTCTTCCCGGGGGGAGTCTCTCCGGCCTATATCAGCATCCCCTACTGGACGGAAAAACTGACGATGTCCGGCAATGCGGTACTTCTGAAGGTCTATAGCCTGAACGGAAGCCAGGAACATCTGGTCTGCACCAAAGAATATGCCTTCGGTACAGACGGGGATCATATTCTTCTTCCTGTCGCCGGAGCAGGAGACCACTTCCGTGTGGAAATGGAAAACATCAAAGGTGAAAACGGATGGTACCTGGGAGACAACGGCAAGCCGTCCTGGACTCTGCTCCACTACAGGGAAAATACTGAGAATACCGGAAGCGGAATTAGTACAGGTTTTGATCTCCTTTATCCTTCAGGCTCTCTGAAGCTGAAAGGCTCTGTCCCCGGTGAAGGGTTTGCTCTGGAAAAACAGCTGGCCGACGGCAGCTGGACTGTAGCCGACAGTTCTCCCTATGCAGATCTTCTGGAAGACGGAGATCTTCTGGTCCGTTATGAACCCCAGACTCCTGGAGTATACCGCCTGACTGGTATGCCAGCGGCTTCAGTCACCCCACGCAGACTGCTTCGTCTGAGTGAGCCCAGACCGGCCGTTACAAGAAGATCGGGACGGGTCCTGGCCGAGTGGAATCAGAACCGGACAAAAGACTGGTGCATCGAGGGTCTGAAAGCATACGGTGAGGGTTTTATCATAAGCGGCGACTCTGTTGAGATTGCTTCCCCCGCTGGCCTGGATCTTGTTGCCGGAAAGAACCAGTATCTGGAGTTCACCATGGCCAATGAAACCGGAAGTTCTCTTTCCAGAGTCTTCTGGGCCCGCAGGGGTGAGGATTTTTCCGCCGAACGCTCTCTGCTGATACCCGTTATCCCCAACGATCCCACACAAAGGGACTACCGCTACAATATTGGAGAACATCCTGAATGGAGCGGAACAATCGACAGGATTCTTCTGAAACCTGTGGACAGTGTAATGAGCGCAGGAGTTGTGAACCTCGGCCGGATAGCCCTTACGGAAGAGGAGACTCTGTATCACTGGAGCTTTGACGGTCCCGGAGACAGATTCTTCCAGCACAACCAGATCAATACAATCCGTATTGAGAACGGTTATCTGGAAGTTTCCAACCCCTACCCCAATCTGGTCTGTATGCCGGGCGCACCGGCTATCTGGGCTGAAAAGAACCAGGTTGTAAAAATAAGGCTCCAGAATGAGGCTGGTGCCGACTCACTGGATCTGGGGTGGAAAACCGAGCTCAGAAATGAGCTGGAGGGCACTCATGAGTTTGCCACAGGTTACGCTTCTGTACCCCTTGACCCGGCTAACAGAGAATGGCAGGAAATAAGGATACCTCTCTCCGACAACCCGGACTGGGAGGGTTTTATCACCGGAATTTCACTGAGTCTCTACAACGAAGAGGCGGCTCCTGTAAGGATCGATGATATTCGCATTCTGAAGGAGTAATACACCCGCAGCCGGCTGATATCCTTCAGCCGGCTGTCTCGGGAGACAGACCATGGAACAGGAAATTCGCTTTCATCAGATTGCCTCACCGGGGGACGGACTGGTTATAAGCCGCCATACTCTGGAAGATGAAAAACTCTCACCCCACCGCCACGACTTTATTGAAATAGCCTACATAGAATCCGGCCAGGGGCTTCACCTCATATCCGGTTACAAATATCCCGTTCGAGCCGGAGACCTCTGCATCATCAACATGAAGACGACCCACGGACTTGTCAACACGGACACGGAACATCCCCTGATAGTAATTAACTGCATTATAGCGGAAGACTATCTGTGCCGCTGTCTTAAAACAATGCAGCATGCTCCGGAAGCGACTGCAGACGAGGGACTCCTCACAAAGGAACTGGAAGACAGGCTCCTTACCCACAACTACAACCGCCTGGAAGATGAACGCCTTAAGGGTAATTCGGATATGACAGCAGGAAACCTGATCCGGTTTATGCTCAGGGAGTACGAGCGGAAAATGCCGGGGCACAACCTCGTCCTGTCTGCCTACTTCCAGTCTCTCCTCCTGCTGATCCTTCGCCAGTACAGAAACAGCAGAAGCCGCCGGGAGGACCACAGGGCGGCAGTATTCCGCAAAGCTTATGAGTTTATGCAGATCAATGCGGACCGTTCAGGCCTGAAAATATCCGATATTGCAGCCTGGTGCTCCGTCAGTGACAGATATCTGGAGAAGATTTTCCGTCAGGAAGAACAGTGTACACCGCTCCACTCTCTTCAGAAGATCCGCATGGAAAAAGCCAGAAAGCTTATCCTTGAAACCGACAGAAGCATCAGAAACATTGCTCTGTCCATTGGATATCTGGATACCGGTTTCTTTTACCGGATATTCAAAAGAACCTACGGCTGCCTTCCCGGTGATCTGCGAAAGAGTTCGGAAATGGCCACACATAGTTCGCAGCTGAAAATCGACGCATAAATCGTTCAGATATATCATAAACACATTAAATTGAATGGGAGATTTTTAAGATGACATCCAAAGAACGAATTCTGAATACACTGGAGAGAAAACCCGTAGACAGAGCACCGGCAGATATATGGATGACCGGAGAGGTATTCAACAAACTGGCTGACCACTTCGGTACTGCGGAAGAGAAGGAGATCTACAGAAAACTGGGGGTAGACAAGATTTACTGGCTCAGCGCCCCCTACACTGAGATCAAACCGAGCAAAGAGAATCCCGACGAAGATGAAATATTCAACGAATGGGGGGCCTGTTACAAACCTAAAGCCTATGAGGACGGAGAATACCTTGAAAACTCCTACTACCCCCTGAAGGCAATGGAGACGGTTGAGGAAGTGGAAAACTACAACTGGCCCGACCCGGACAAGTTCGATTTCCAGGCCCTGGCTTCTTCCTGGTTAAACCACAAGGATGAGGCCACCATGCTCAGCTTTGTCTCCCTCTTTGAAACCTATACCAGCCTGAGATCCTTCGATGAAGCTCTGATGGACCTCTATATCAATCAGGACTTCCTGAGAGCCGCCCTGAAGAAGCTGGCGGACATCCAGATCGAGTACATCAAACGTTCCCTCACAGCGGCTCCGGGAATCGATCTGGTCTACTACTCCGATGATATGGGGATGCAGGACAGACAGATTATCCCCACCGAGGTCTGGTCCGAGTTTATTGAACCCCACGCTGCCAGAGTCATTGAAACCGTACACAGTTTCGGCAAGAAAGTATTTTACCACAGTGACGGTTCCGCTTTTGAAATTGTCGAGAAACTGGTCAACCTGGGTGTGGATGTGATCAATCCTATCCAGTATATCTGCCCCGGTATGGAAAGAGATGTTCTCAAGGAGAAACTGGGAGACAGGGTCATTTTCCACGGAGCTGTTGAGAACCAGAATGTGCTTCCCTTCGGTACTGCGGAGGATGTGAAACAGGAAGTAAATGACTGCAAAAAGATCCTTGGAGAGGGCGGAGGTTACATTGTAGCCCCCTGTCACAACCTGCAGCCCAATACACCCGTTGAGAATATCATTGCCCTTTATCAGGCGGCAGCAGACGTCTGATCCCTGACCTGAACTCATTTATTCAAAGACTACTGCCCTGCCGACCTTGAACCGGCAGGGTATTTTTTTGTTCCCTTCAGGACCGTACACCCCAAAAAAACCCTGCTCCGCTATGGGAACAGGGTAAACTTATGTCATTGAAATTCAGTTACTATTACTGTTTCAGTTTAGCAGGTTTTCCGTTGATCTTCAGCAGTTCGAAAGGAGCATTGGGAGTCATACCGGCAAAGAAGAGGCTCATGCCGTCATCTTCAAACAGTTCTCCGGTATGGTACTTATAGAACCCTGCGCTATCATTTGCAGGATTACCATCAATATCAGTACCTGCAACATTGAGTGTCCACTGCTGCAGACTGTTGTCATAACCTACAGTAAAGGTCATATCCGTTTTAACATCAAAGGTTACAGCACCGCTGAGATTGCTGGGCTGATAGTTCCCGTTTCCTCCGACATCAGTAAAAAGCTGAATAACATTACTGGGTCCGAAAATTCGGATCATAAGATTTCCGGGAGTCGCTTCATAATCATTGGAATCGGGCAGAAAAAAAACATCCATTACAGTATCTTCTTCAACCTTCATGGTAAAGGAAAAGTCCCTGAAACGGTCCAGACGGGCTTTTCTTGTAGAGACCAGACCATTTCCGAACTCAGCTCCTCCATTAAAGCGGATGTAGGGCATATTAAAAGTACCCATATCAATGGCTCTATAAGTAGAATTGCCCAGTGTGGAGAATCCGGTATAAATAAATCCCGGAGCCGATGTTACTGTAAATGTTTTGGATGCAGAAACAAGACTGCCGTTTTCCATCACCGAAACACCGACTGTGTATGTCCCTTCATCTTCAATAACTCCGGGGGTAAAGGTGCTTCCAGTATTTTCCCGAATAATTGAACCTGAACTGTTTCTCAAAGTCCAGCTGAGACTGGTAGAAGGATTGCTTCCGAAAAGGAAAAAACGTCCTGTAAAAGTTCCTGCGGCCTCTCCCGGCAGAATAAAATCCTCCCCACCGGAAATACCAAGTGTCGGTTGGGCAGAGGGAAGTATTGAGAAAGAGCTGGCTGGAGATTTGGGCTCTGACCGGATATAACCATCAGAAGGGAACACCAGCAGATTGGCATCCAGTTCTATATCGGGAAAAGCGGGAGGTGTAAAGCTGCTGTCCCGTGAACCTCCGGGGACCAGATAGTCTCCATCTTCATCATAAAGATACCACTGCAGATTAATTTCATTGGTAACCGTTGTGGGATTACCATTCTCATCGTTGACAATTTCCACTGTAAAGGTGGACTCGCCCCCGATAACATATTTCTCCAGACTGACCGGATCAGTGAGAATCAATTCATTACCATCCGCATCCCTGTCAGACAGGGAATACTCAGGATCAAACTGTGACAAGTTCACCGGATCGGCACAGCCCGAAACAAAAAGAACCAGGGCTGCAGTCAATAGGGCCCACAATATTTTCTTCATCTATTTTCTCCTTAAAACTAGGATTTTTCCTTTATTTAAACGTTATTATTGTACGTTTCCTGCTATCTGTCAATCAATTATAATCTTAATCTTCCCGATTTGTCCGTACCAGTTCCGGAGGACTCAGGAGGCCTGCTTTATGAAAATAGGGACCTTCTCCCTTTTCTCCGCGAAGGGCACCGAAAGTATTGATTCTGGTCAGAACAACTTCAAGAAAAATTTCATCTCCCCAACCCGAAACATCTGCTTCAAAAGGTTTCCATGGAAGCACGGTCTTCCGGTTTCCCTCCAGGCTGAGAATATTCACCAGAGCTCCTTCAAAGTCCGGAATCCGGACAAGGATTGAACCTCTGTCTTTCTCGGGCAGGGGAAAACGGTAACGGACTCTGCCGCCATAATAGGGAAATCCCTGTGTGGTGATACAACCGGGCTTCAGAGTTTCAGGGAGGCGTGTCATCACAGGAGACTCACCCGGTTTGACACCGAAAGAACCGGTCAGATACACAGCCTCCAGGTCGTGGCCTTCAGTAAATTCTGTTTTCAGAGTCAGGGTATTCTCACCAGCCTGCAGCAAGTCAGACGGAATCTGACATTTATGGTAGGCCGTATCAATCCACCAGCCTTCAAAATCATCAGCCGTGATTTTATTCCCGTTCAGTTCTACCTGAAACATATCCGGGCGTTCCATACAAAGAGTAATTCCCTCTGCCGGAATATATTCGGCACTGAAAGGATATTCCATTTCCAGCTGACCGTGAGGAACAGAGCGGGCTCCGGGTTCCTTCAGCTCCCTGAACCAGGGCTGAACCATAGAACCTTCCCGCACTTTGATTCCCAGACTTTTACGGATGGCGGCATCGGCCTCCAGCACCCCGGAACAAATCCACTCCCCATTGCCAAAACGGTAGCGGATACGGTCCAGCTCACAGACATTATCTTCATCCAGTTCATAACTGTAACTCTGTACGACAGGAAGATTCATCTGGTCTGTATAGACAGCCCGAACAGGCAGTTCATCAACAGCCTTATTTCTGACAACAAAAGCACGGGTGCCGGCTTCCGGGATTTCTGTAGAAATAACCATTCCCCTGCCGGATTCAGTTACCTTATGACTATAACGTTCTCCTGTCAGAAAATCCCACTCTTCCGCAACAGTACCGGGTACATCTATTTCCAGAGAACCGGTACTGTTGGCCCGGTCCGTATTGATCATCACGATATAGGAAACATCTCCATCCTGTTGCCAGGAAGCGAAGACAGACTCGGGTGCCGGCTGATCCTTTAATCTGATATCAAGAGAACGACATCCGGCGGCTTTTAATGTACGGATCAGTCCCTCTTTTTCAAAATGCAGTGAAACACATGAGTCAGCCAGATCTTTTGCATCTGAACTGGGCAGTGCATCAACAAGTGCAGGAGAATCTCCGGCAAAAATAACCGTCCCCCCTGCATCACGGAATTCCTCCAGAAGTTGCAGAGTGCTGCTTCTGATTGTGTCCATCCCGGAAACAAGAACCGAGCGGTATGAGACCTTCCCTATTTTCAGAACAGGTCCCTGCTCATCCTTCTCAACCGAACCCAGACGGCCGGTGATTTCCTCATCTCCATAATCAAAATCCATTCTGCTGCCGGCCAGCCATTGAAAAAGCTGAGTGTACCGCTTTTCCAGCCTCTTAAAATCCTCATCCACTGCAGAAAGAACGGCAGAGGCTCCCGGATAAATCCGGCACCAGAGGCTCTCAACAGGATTCAAAACCAGAAGGTCACAGACAGGCTCGCCCTGTGCCATAAAGGTATGAAAACGGGCAAAATAGCTCTCCACAGCCTCATAATCCCTGTACCAGGCGGACTGATGAAGAATGCTCGCCGGTAAGTCCCGTTTCGCCTCACCTTCCATTGTGTACCAGGACAGATGATGACAGCGCAGGTTGATTCCGAACAGAGCCTGCCAGTCTCCCACCCATTTATGTCCTTCAAAACTGACCTGCCAGCCGCTGCAGCCGTAGAGCTCGGACAACAGGGATTCCCTGCCGAACTGGCGTGCGCTGGAACGGAGCTGTTTGACAACATGATAGTTCCTGTTGTACTCACCGAGAATATCTATACCCGGATAATCCATATGCTCGTAATACCGCATTACAGAGCCGGCAACTGCAGTCTGAGCGGACAGGGAATCCTCATGCAGAATATGTCCGGTGAGGATCAGATTGTTTTTCTGATGCCACTCATGAATGGGATGGGCGTAGTTTTCCAGAAAGAGCTGCTGAAGCAGTTCCATATAGTGCCATTTAACCTGGGAGGTCTTTATTCCGTCCTTATGAAGATAGATTTCCGGCAGTCTGTCCAGCAGATCATAGCCGAAACGTTTTTCAAAAATCTCAGAGAACTGGTCGGTCCAGGGGCATAGCCATTCGGGAGCCCTGTTTTTCAGGTTGAATTTATCAAATACAGTTCCCCGGTTCGGTTCATCGGTAAAGTTCCCCTTGATTCCCCCTCCGAAGTACTGTGAAGAATGCTCCCTGTATTTTTCATGGGTGGATTCAAGGTACTCCTCAGTCACCCGGGGATTCAGTGTGTCGATCCAGGTATACCCGTTGTAAAAATCGTTACAGGATTCCAGTTCTACAGAGAAGGCCAGAATCTGCCGCTTTGGGTTGTTTTTAACATCCCTCAGAGCTTCAGCGGATGTTGTACATCTTTTTACATCTGTACAGGTAAATCCATTGAGTTCTGCTGTAAAGAGAGCCAGCCATGACTTTTCTGAATCGAACTGTTCTGCTTCCAGGCAGTCCAGCCTCAGAAACCGGGCCCGGTTTTCCGGTTTTTCCGATACCAGTCCGCCGCAGGTTCCGCTGGGCCAGCGGTCCTCATCATAGATCCAGCTCTCCATGCCTGTTTCAAGACCTTTTTCGGCACAGGCATTGATCAGATCAAACCACTCGTCACTGAGATACTCTGTCTTGAGACCGGTCCGGGAGTGCATAAAATATCCTCCCAGTCCCATCTCTTTCATTACGTCTATCTGACGAAGGAGCTCTTCTTTTTCCAGCTTCCCGTTCCAGGACCAGAAAGGTTTCCCTCTCCACTCGGGGCCGGGGTTCCCGAAAAGCTCCACAAATGCATCATGCGTCATCATTTTGCCTCGATAGAATCCAGATTAAGCTTGGTAATATCATATCCGCAGCTTTCTTCATATGAGAAGAAGTGCCCCAGAAGACTCCATCCCCAGAAGGGATCCAGACCGCAGCCCTCTCCCGTGTCTGAGAGGTAATATTCTCTGTTCCCCGACTTTTCCATCAGCTTACCGGTCTGATAAACCATAGCTTTGGCCAGAATGTCATACCCATAATCTTTAAGTCCGTGACAAATCATATAGTTGGTGGGCATCCAGGTATTGGCTCTCCAGTTGCAACCCAGATCATTCCAGACATTCTCAGGCTTGCCTTCCTTTACTTTTCCGTCGAACATATCTATATTTTCGCCGCGGGTCTGAAGTCTGGGTTTATAACCGAACTCACTTTTTGCCAGAGTAGCCACCGGATATTCAGACCAGAATTCACGGGGATTCACCAGATTTTCCACAACTAGACGTTCCGCCTGCTCACGGGAGGCCACATTGGCCCAGAGGACACCGAAGGCTCCCGCATTCTTTACAGGAATCTGCTTTCCGGTTTTAACATGGATGTCATAGAAAAAACCGTCTTCCTCATTCCACATTTCTGTTCTGATTTTTTCCGCCCGTTCCTCTGCGATCTGATTGTAAAGCTTCTGCTGATCCTCAAGCCCCCTGGCACCGGCCAATAAGGCATAAGCCTGACATTCCCGAACCAGATAACAGTTCAGATCCACACCTTTGGACATTCTGTCATGCCACCATCCGGCCCGCTCATGCTGATTATCCATTCCTGTATGAGGAGCGCTCATCCACTCGCTTAAACCGTTTCCTGTGGAATCCATATCATTGAGCCAGTAATCCAGATATTTTTTAAGCTTGCCCATATAATCTTCATTGAGCCAGGACAGATCATCGTAAAATCTTTTTACAACAACAGCAGTCTGGCAGAGAAAAGGTTTTACATGTTCCGGATCATGCCACTCTCCCCCGGGCACGGAACGGGCAATATGACCGCTCTCCAGCTGGTGATCAAGAAATATGGTGATGGCATTCACCACATATTCAGAGGACCAGCCCATATAGGCCTGAATAATAGCCTCAAAATACTGATCCCAGTCATAAAGAGTTTTATAGGCATATCCGGTGAAATAGGGACGTCCCGTATCATC
>JAQQAM010000113.1 GCA_028532905.1 Spirochaetales bacterium | reverse complement strand
GGGGAGCTGGGTAAAAGCGAAGCCTCCCAGGAAAGTATTATGAAATGCATTATGCAGAATAAAAGGGAGAGCGCGTAATGGACAATATCCTCCATACAATTAAGACTCATATGAGACAGTATGCCATGGTAGTGGCGCTGGTCTCTATTATGATCCTGTTTCAGATTCTGACAGAAGGAATTCTGTTAAAACCACTGAATGTTACTAACCTTGTTCTTCAGAACAGTTATATTCTGGTTCTGGCCATAGGTATGCTTCTATGTATATTGACCGGCGGAAATATCGACCTTTCTGTCGGTTCTACAGCCGCCTTTGTCGGCGCGGTATCCGCTACTTTTATTATCACCTTCAATATGCCTGTTGTCCCGGCTATTGCTATGTCACTGGTTATCGGTGCTTTTGTGGGAGCCTGGCAGGGGTACTGGATCGCCTATGTCCGGATTCCCGCATTTATCGTCACTCTTTCGGGGATGCTTGTGTTCCGCGGATTGACCATGGTTATCCTTAAAGGGCGTACACTGGCACCCTTTCCTGTTTCCTATCAGAAAATTGCCTCCGGGTTTATACCCGACTTCTTCGGAAATGGAGAAGGTCTGCACATTACAACCATTCTGATCGGTGTACTCGCCTCTCTTTTTTACCTCTTTACAGAGCTCCGGAGCAGAAGAGGAAAACAGAAGTATGATTTTTCCGTCTCATCAATGCCTGTATTTGCCCTTAAAGTGGCAGTCCTTATGTCTGTGATCAATTTGTTTACCTACTGGCTGGCCCGATACAAAGGAATTCCCAATGTTCTGGTTCTGCTGATTGTCCTGATCCTGGCTTACTCCTTTATGACGAATAAAACCATTGCCGGACGCCATATCTATGCCTTCGGCGGTAATGAAAAAGCTGCCAAGCTGTCGGGTGTTAAGACCAACCGGGTTCTCTTCGGGGTTTATGTGAATATGAGTATCCTGGCTGCCCTGGCAGGAATTATCTTTGCCGGCCGGTTAAATGCGGCAACCCCCAAGGCGGGGAACCTGTTTGAACTGGACGCCATTGCTTCCTGTTTTATCGGGGGAGCTTCAGCTACCGGCGGAGTGGGAACCATTGTGGGAGCCATTATCGGCGGTCTGATCATGGGTGTACTGAATAACGGTATGTCCATTATGGGAATCAGTATCGACTGGCAGCAGACCATCAAGGGACTGGTTCTCCTTTTTGCCGTTGCCTTCGATGTGTATACCAAAACAAAATCAAAGTAGTTTTCTTCATATAAGCGGTATCCTCCGCAACTCCTTCATCCCTGTTTCAGGAAGTTTTCCGGAGACAGGGATTTTCTTTACTCTTTCCTGATATATCCTGTACTATGGAGGGACAGCTATGTTTGCACTGGAAAGAATTAAAATAATAAAAAAATACCTCCTGGAGAATCAGAAAGCCGAAGTGGCTGTTCTAAGCGATATTCTGGATGTCACTGAAGTCACCATACGCCGGGATCTTGAAAAACTGGAACATGAAGGGTTTCTGAAAAGGATTCATGGCGGTGCTGTCCTTGCCGATGAACCTGATGATTCCTCCTTCCACAGAGAATGGGACCCGCTGCAGGAAGAGCGCCTGGAGATTGGACAGATCGCAGCTCACTTCGTTGACGATAACGATGTCATCATGCTCACTCAGGGGCCCACTATTCTTCAACTGGCCCGTTCTCTGGGAGAGAAAAGAAACCTGACTATTCTGACGAATGACCTTTTAATCGCCCTGGAGCTTACAGCCTTTCCTCAGATTAAAACCATTCTTCTGGGGGGGGATATGGATACCCAGGACCGCTGTGTATACGGAAACTATACGGTGAACAGCCTGAAGAACTTTTTTGTAGCCAAAACGTTTTTTGAAGTGGACGGTGTTGATGAAGAGCATGGTTTCACTGTTTCCAGTATTGAAAAAGCCCGGCTGATTCAGGAATCTTTGAATATCTCCAGAGAAGCGGTCTGTCTCTGTTCCTCCGATCGTTTTGGAGAAACCGGATTTTTTCCTGTAGGAAAACTGGATCTGGCATCCCGGATTGTGACCAATTCCGATCTGGAGGACCGCTTCAAGGATATGGTATTTGAGAAGGGCATCCCCCTTTTCACATCACTGCAAGTGTATGAAGGACATGTATAAGCAATGCTTCTGCAGCTTTTTGGAGTCAGTACAAGTCTAACAGACGGTTTTCATTTACATAATATTAATCTTGAACTCCGAAAAGGTGAGATCCATATCATAATGGGCGAGAACGGATCCGGGAAATCCTGTCTGATGCAGCTGATTAGCGGAGATGTTCCGGCTGAACAGGGAACTGTGTATCTGATGGGGGAGACATCGAGGTTTGAGCAGCTCAGGGATTCGGTTGTTTATATCAGGCAGAATGCCAATATTCTGCAGAACCTGTCAGTGGCTGAGAATATATTCTATAACCGGATGCCCTATTCAAACCGTCTTCTGAAAATCATTGATCATAACAAATTGAATAAACTTTGCGCCGATCTGATACAGGAGTTTGATCTTCCCTTTTCCATTGATGACCGGGTGGATCAGCTGGGATGGGCACAGAGACAGATCATCGGATTCTGCCGGGCTTTTGTTTCTGATGCCCCCATTGTTATTCTGGATGAGCCTTCTTCCTCGCTGACGGAACATGATATGAGAATCCTTCACAGAATAATGGAGAAAATCAGGGAAAAAAAAGCGGGAATCTTTTATGTGTCTCATAACCTGAATGAAATACGGGAGTTCGGCGACAGAGTTTCGGTTCTCAGGAAGGGGGAGCTGGCGGGAACTCTTGACCTGGCCCGTTCCAGTGATGATGAGATTATCCGGCTTATGTCGGGTACTGTCCTTACTAATCCTTATCCCCGATTGCGGGTACCTTTGGGGAAAACACTTCTGGAGGTAACCCATCTTCAGGCGCCGCCCATTCTGGAGGATATCAATATCAGACTCAGAAAGGGGGAAATTATCGGAATTACGGGGTTGGCCGGTTCCGGGAGAACCTATCTGGCTCACTGCCTGTTCGGGGTTCATGATACCGAGGGGGGATACCTTTCTGTAAACGGCCGGGAACGGAATATCCAGTCTCCTGCCGATGCCATTGATGCCGGTATTGCTCTGATTCCGGAGGACCGGTTTACCGATTCTCTGGTGGGCTGTCTGGATGTCTCCAAGAATCTGTCCCTCACGTCTCTCAAGCGGTTTAAACAGCTTTTGTCCATCAATACGACTATACTGAATCAGGTTGTTCTGGACTATATCCGGAAGCTCCGCATCGATTCCTATACAACAGAAAAATCCATCCGGGAGTATACCAGAGGCAGTCAGCAGAAAGTGGCTCTGGCCAAATGGATCATGAAACGCTCCAAGGTTTTTATTCTGGATGAACCAACCAGGTCTCTGGACATTCCCTCCCGCATCGACCTGTACAATTCCATGAATGATCTGATCCGAAAAGGGGCGGGTATTCTGTTTATCTCATCGGATATTGAGGAGATCCTGGGAATGTGCGACCGGGTTCTGGTTCTCTCGGACGGCCGGATTGTCTGTAATCTGGAGAGTGGGAAAACCAACAGTGAAGAAATTCTGGGTTATGCTACCGGCGAGATTCTATAGAATCTGACAGTCCAGTCCTTTCAAAGCTTACAGGTTGATTTTTCGTTTCGACGCTTCCTCACGGGCACAATGAAGAAGCATCAGCTGAATATCATCGTATTGTTGAAAAAATAAAAGTGATACTTTAGTATTACTTTTATGAAAACAGAACTTGTAACCACCTTAAAAAGGCAGGCAACAAAAATTCTTTCTGAACTTCACGAGACCAGGGAACCCGTCCTTATAACTGAACATGGTAAGCCCTCCGCTTATCTTGTGGATGCTGCATCCTATGAACTTCAGGAGAAAAGAATCCGGATTCTGGAAGGTATTGCCAAAGGAGAACGGGATATCCTGGAAGGCAATACTCTCAGTGAAGATGCTGCAGTATCGAGACTTGAAAAGTGGCTGAAATAGTCTGGACGGAGTCAGCCCTTAGAGAGCTGGAGGATATTGCCGATTATATTGCTGTTGTCAATAAAAAGGCGGCAGGAAGGATGATAAGTAGTGTTATGCAAAGGGTGAGTCATCTGAAAGACTTCCCGGAATCCGGTCGCTTTCCGCCTGAGACAGACAGCAGGCTGTACAGAGAGCTTGTCATTACTCCGATCCGTCTGTTCTATAGATATTCAGACAATAGGGTATTCATTGTCCATATCATGCGGGCAGAACGGGAACTGAGACAATACCTTCTCAGTTGATTTTAAATTTTGAATCTTCCGGGAAGATGATTTTGCTGTATTCTATTCCTGATCATTTGTCAAAAAACCTTTATATCCGCATAATTGGAATATGATGAAAAGGGTTCTTCTTCTATTACTGTTGATCAGCTTACTGACCGGCTGCCGGAAATCCGCTCCCCCTGAGGAAGTACAGGATATTGCACTCCCTCTAGTGGACGAGGCGGTCCATACATCTCAAGCCCATCCCCTGTATTGGAATCAGAAGGAACAGGAATATATCGACCAGCTGAGATCCGAAGGAATTCTGAAAATAACTACAAGGATCAGGGAGTCGGTTTATGAACCGGATAAATACGGAGAAGGACTGCACGGCGGTCTGGATTACGAACTGATCAGTTCTTTTGCAGAATTGATCGGTGTTGATCTTGATGTGGAACTGGTCGATACTTTCTCACTGTATTTCGCCCATGATGGCAGAGTGCCCGACGACGCCATTCAACAGTCTCTGGTTTCAGGGGAGTCTCCGGCCTATATCCCCGATTCCTTTCAGAATTCTCTGATTCTCATAGACGGATTCAGCTGGAAGGACTGGAGAGATCCGCTTGCTCAGTTTGTCCCCACCTTTCCGGACCGGGATGTTGTGATCACCAGATCATACAGCGGTGTGAGTTCACTGGAAGACCTGAAAGGTAAGAACTTAGGTATCCATCCTCAGGCGAATCCTTCCAGATACCTTGTGGAAGCTCTGGAGCGTAACGAAATCCCGGTGGATACTATGGTTATCGAAAGCGTTGATGAATTACCGGCAGCCCTCTTCCGGAATGAGGTGGATGCCGTTGCCATCGGAGGGATTTCCAGCCTCTTTGAGATGAAACACTACTCCGGTTTGGAAATTGCATTTCCAGTGGGTCAATCCTTATCCTGGTCCCACTGGCTTGTGCAGAAAGATAATCTGATTCTGGCGGGAATCCTGGAAAAGTATATCCTTTATGCCAAGGACAAGGGTGTCATTTCAGAGGCCTGGGAGAGACAGTTCCATTTTTCCTACAACGATTTTTTGTATATCATAACAATGGATTAGCACTCTCTCGAGTGCCCGGGTTATGAGTGTTCTCCCGTTTTTCTGAATCTCTTTTCACTCAGGGCAATAATAAGATAAATCACATGAATCAGCACCACACCCACCGTAATAAATGTGGGCAGCACCAGTGGCCAGGCGGTCAGGCTGTCCGGCAGAAAAGGAATGGCCAGAGGATTGTACTTTCCCAAATGGAAGTAGTTGGAACCGGTAGCCCAGTTTACACAGAATATAAATGAGGCATAGAGGGCCAGTGCCGTCATTGACCTACGGAACAGCCTGTAATTCAGGGAGTAACCTTTTCCTATATATAAAGCCAGAGGCAGGATGAAGATGAAGTAATGCCTTACCAGGTAATGGATAAAGGCAAAGCTCCAGGGCAGGTCTCTCACATAACCGGGATTCACAAAGGCGATAAATCCGGCAGCCAGCCCCCAGGGGGTAAAGAAGCGGATAATGTCATACCGCTTCAGCAGTACCGATACAGGCAGCAGCAGAGACAAAGACGCACAAAGGTGAAAAGGAAAACGTTCATACAGGGGCATATATTGAAAATGCCAGATCATGACCCAATAGAACAGATCGAAGGCCAAATAGCCTACCATGATCCGGTTCAGAGTCTTCTGGGAAGCACAAAGACCCTTTAAAGGTTCCCGCAGCAGAATCAGCAGGGGGATAAAGGCCAGAAGAATTACCAGAGTCAGCATATGAAGGGAGCCGTACATAGGAATGATGATGTCGGCATGTTCGTTGGGATTGAAAAAATCGGGCATCATTATTGTCCTTTTCTTAAATGTTATTATGGATTATGACAGGTTAGTCTGAAATGTCAAATCTGGAGAGGCAGGCAGCTAAGATCCTGTAAACGAAACAGGATTATGGTTACCGGAAAAGTCTCAACTATAATAAATACTTGAAACATTAATCAGGCAGTGATACTTTATATTGGATACATTTTTTATGATTCAGGAAGGAGAGGAGACGTGAGCAACAGTACGGCAGGTGATCTGGTTACCGATTTACTGAGAGAGAAAATTCTCACAGGCGAGATCCCTGATAATACCAAACTGACGCAAACCTGGATCGCCGAGCAGCTGGGAGTTTCCCGGATGCCCATCAGGGAAGCTCTGTCTAAACTGACCTTTGAAGGATATATGGAACGCCTTGATAATCGTCATACTCGTGTGATCGGATCAGGGCATGAAGTGCTTCAATCCAGAATCCGCTTTTTTGTGATGCTGGAATCTGAGGCGGCGGCACGTGTCCCGGAAACAGGGGAACAGCTTAGCCGGATGGCCGACCTTCTGAACTCCTTTGAAAAGTCAGGAAATCCTCAGGATGAACTTGCTTTTCATGACCTCCTGTTTCAAGCTTCTGAAGACAGATTCTATAATCAGATGTACCGGAAAATAATTTTACCGACATTGAAAGTTCTGATTAAAACCAGAAGAGGGGATAGGGCTGTGGCCTTTGACTCTCTTCATCAGCTGGTAATCAATCTTCAGAAGGGGGAAGGGGATAAAACTGCATCATCCCTTGAATCTTATTATTTAGAATTTATATAAAGAGAAGATCATATGTTTAATTTACAGCCAATAAAACTTCTGCCAGCCCGGGAACGGGTAGCTTCATCCTTAAGAAAAGCCATTATCTCCAAGGAACTGAAAGAGGGAACTCAAATCACCCTGGACAGTATTGCCAGTTCTCTGGGTGTTTCAAGAACACCCGTAAGGGAAGCCTTTCAGATGTTGGAGAATGAAGGTCTTATCAAATTATCTCTGAATAAAGGAGCGACCATTCTGGGAATAACTCCCCAGACTGTAAGAGAACATTTTCAGATCAGGGCGGCCCTGGAAAGCGAAACTGTGGCCATTGTCTGTAAAGAGAAGAAGGATCTTTCTGAAATAAGAAAAATTGTAGAGCAGTCGGAAGAAGCTGTGGAAAACGGTGAACTGGAAGTCTATAACAATCTCAATCAGGCCTTCCATGTGGCTATCTGGACGGCTTCCGGGAATATGAGAATGAAGAATATGCTCTCTGTCATGTGGAACGGACTGTCCATGCAGTATATGGAAACTCTTGAAAACTATGCCAGAAAATCCAGTAGAGAACACAGAGCTCTTCTGACTTTGATCGAAAGCGGCGATGTAGACGGAGCCCGGAATATGATGCACCGGCATATCAGCCGGAGTATGAACGATATGCTCACCAACCTGGAATCAAACTCCTGAAAAAAGCACTCTGAAAAATAAGTTCATTTTTTTATTGACAGGGTAAAACAGTCATGTTTAAATGGATACATTATTAAATATTTATAGTTATATATAACACCAAGACAAATAAAACTGTAAAGGAGAGGCTTGATGGATAAAAACGATCAGATTCAGAATATGACTGAAACTGTTGCAAAATTCATAAAGTACTTCGGGAAAATCCTTCCCGATGATGTTCAGGCAAAGCTCAAAGAGCTTTCAGATGCCGAGACAAGCCCCATGGCAAAACTGACCTACGAAACAATGTTCAAGAACCAGGAATTGGCGAAAGAACTTGACAGACCCTGCTGCCAGGACACGGGCGTTATCCAGTTCTTTGCCAGGGTAGGGACCAAATTCCCCCTGATTGATGAGCTTTCCAAAATCTTTGAAGAGGGCGTACTTTTGGCCACAGAGATGGCTCCTCTGCGCCACAACTCGGTTCAGACTTTTGACGAGTACAACACAGGAACCAATGTGGGATACAGAACTCCCTCAATCGATTTTGAAATTGTTCCCAACAGCGATGAGCTGGATGTGGATATCTATATGGCCGGAGGCGGTTGTACCCTCCCCGGTAAGGCAATGGTTCTTATGCCCGGTGCAGGGTATGAGGCTGTTACAAAGTTCGTACTGGATCAGATGACTTCCTACGGACTCAATGCCTGTCCTCCGCTCCTTGTCGGTGTGGGAGTTGCCACATCTGTTGAGACTGCTGCCATGCTGTCCAAAAAAGCCCTGATGAGAAAAATCGGCAGCCGGAATCCCAACGAGAAGGCCGCCATGATGGAACTGGAACTGGAAAGAGGCATCAATGCCATCGGTCTGGGACCCCAGGGATTTTCCGGTGAGAACTCTGTTATGGGTGTTCATATCGAAAATGCCGCCCGTCATCCCTCTACCATCGGTGTTGCCGTTAATACAGGATGCTGGTCACACAGAAGAGGAAATATTGTGTTCCACTCCGATCTGTCCTACACCATTACTTCCCACAAGGAGGCCGAACTGTGAAAAAGGTCTTAACAACCCCTGTATCAGATGAAGATCTGAAAGATATTCACGCAGGTGATGTGATTTATCTGAACGGTCATATAGTGACCTGCCGGGATGTGGCACACCGTCGTCTGATTGAGTACGGAAGAGAGCTCCCCGTTGATGTGAAAGGCGGCGCTATTTTCCATGCCGGCCCCATCGTCCGAAAAGTGGCTGATGACAAATACGAAATGGTTTCTGTTGGACCCACCACCAGTATGAGAATGGAAAAGTTCGAGAAGGATTTCATCGAACAGACAGGCGTTAAAGTGATCGTCGGAAAAGGCGGTATGGGTCAGGATACTGTGGACGGTTGTGTCGAGCACAAGGCCATTCACTGTGTATTCCCTGCAGGAAATGCGGTTCTGGCCGCTACCGAGGTGGAAGAGATTGAAAGAGCCGAATGGATGGACCTGGGAATGCCCGAGACCCTCTGGCTCTGCCGAATTAAGGAATTCGGACCTCTGGTTGTCTCCATCGATACCCACGGTGAAAATCTTTTTGAAAAGAACAAGGTGCTGTTCAACAAAAGAAAAGACGAGCAGTACGAAGAAATTATCAAAAAAGTTAAATTTATTAAGTGATTTCAGGTATCTTTGTATACCTTAAAACGGAGGAATTTATGTTAAAGAAAATGATGTTGGTTCTGCTTCTGGCAAGTGTTGCTGTTTTCGCTTTTGCCGAAGGACAGACAGATGGCAAGGCAGTGAATCTGTCATTGAACCATGTTGGTGCTACCGATCACCCTTATCATGCGGGTGCTGAGCGTTTTGCCGAGCTTCTGGAAGAGTATAGTGCCGGTCAGATCACAGTGGATGTGTTCCCAGCTTCTCAGATTGCTTCCGGTTCCAAGGCTATTGAATATGTTCAGGCCGGAACTCTGGATATTGCTCTGGAATCTACAATGGCCTTCTCCAACTTCGTACCCGAAGTCGGTGTTCTGGACCTTCCTTTTATGTTCTCAGATAAAGATGAGGCTTTCAAAATTATCGATGGTGCTGCCGGTGCCAAGCTCAATGAAATTGCCGAAAAGAAAGGTTTCAAAATCATCGGATGGTGGGATAACGGTTTTAGAAGCATCACAAGCACAAGAGGTCCTGTTGCTAAACCTGCCGATCTGGCCGGTCTGAAAATCAGAACTCCTGAAAGCAAAGTATTCCTGACAACATTCCAGACTCTCGGTGCCATCCCCACACCCATGGCTGTATCCGAAGTATTCTCGGCCCTCCAGCTGGGAACTGTTGATGCTGCGGAAAACTCTGACTCCAACAATATCAAAAACAAGTTCACTGAAGTATGTGCCTACTACTCTGTAACCAAGCACATCTATACCTTCGAGCCTCTTATCATGAGTCTGGACAAGTTCAACTCTTTCTCTCCTGAGCTTCAGGATGCTATTCTGAAGGCCGGAAAAGCCGCCGGTGACCACCAGCGCCTGGTTTCCAAGGATCTGGATGCCACCAATATGGAAACAGTAAAGAACTCAGAAGGTGTTACTCTGAATATCGTTGAAGATCTGTCTGCATTCCAGGCGGCTTGTGCCCCTGTTTATGAAGCTTTTCCTCAGTATAAAGAGCTTCTGGATTTGATAAATAAAAACAGATAAGTAATATAATTAAATTATTGACTGAAGAGGCGGTTTCGGCCGTCTCTTTATTCTTAAGACAGGAGGTTTTTGGATGTATCAGAAGATTGAGGCCATCCTTAAAAAAATCGATATCATTTTCATAGCGCTGACAGTTATTTCCCTTGGCGGGATGACTCTGTTTATTTTTCTGCAGGTTCTGTTCCGTTATGTATTCAATTCCCCCCTTGCCTGGACAGAAGAGCTCTCGGTCTTCATGTTTATCTGGATGACATTCCTGGCTGGTTATATCGGAGCCAGAAGAGGCAAGCATATCGGTGTTGGCGCCATAAAAAATGCACTTCCCGGCATAGGCAGCAATATCCTTGATCTAATTGCCAACCTGATTTCCGGGCTGTTCTTCTCTATTATTGTGTATTCCACCACCATGTTTCTGCCGAAGCTGATGACCCAGACATCACCGGCTCTGGAACTCCCAATGGCCTTTGTTTATTCCATTATGATTATTGGTTCCTTTTTTATGGCATTCTGGTATTTTCTGCAGGCGGCAACTGCTTTCTCAGAAAAGAAATAAGTTGATAATTATCGTTTTAAGAACATAAAGGATATTTAGATAAATGAGTACGACATTTATACTGTTTTTCAGTTTCTTTTTTCTGATGGCATTAAGTGTGCCCATCGGTGTAAGTCTGGGATTTGCTGCAGTTCTGGCTATGGTTTTGGGGATGAATACGCCTCTGGTTATTGTAGCCCAGACCATGTTCGGAGGAATTAACTCCTTTCCACTTATGGCAATTCCTTTTTTCATTCTGGCCGGTAACCTTATGACCGCCGGCGGTCTGTCCAAAAAGCTGATTCAGTTTGTGAACCTTTTCTTCAGCCGCTTCACAGGCGGTCTGGCGATGGTTTCAGTTGGATCTTCCATGATTTTTGCTGCTATTTCCGGCTCCTGTCCTGCCACAACAGCTGCCATTGGCGGTGTTATGGTTCCCGAGATGGAGAAGAACGGATACAAAAAATCTTTTACCGCTGCTACTGTTGCTGCGGCCGGTACAGTCGGGCAGGTAATTCCTCCCAGTATCCCCATGGTAACCTTCAGTGTTCTGGCCGGTACATCGGTCAGTACATTGTTCCTGGCCGGAGTGGGTCCCGGAATCCTGATGGGCCTTTCCATGATGAGTGTTGCCTATATCTACTCCAAAAAGAACAACATTCCCAAAGTCGTTATCAAAGTAACCGGTAAAGAGTTTATGGGTATTCTGGTAGACAGCATGTGGGCTCTTATTATGCCTGTTATCATTCTGGGCGGTATCTATTCCGGAATCTTTACTCCCACTGAGGCCGGTGCAGTCGCAGCCGTTTACGGTCTGATTGTAGGATTGTTTATCTACAAGGATTTGAGCTTCAGGGATCTTCCCGGAGTCATCACCGACTCTGCCGTATCCGCCTCTGTAATCATGCTGATTATGGCTACTGTAAAAACTTTCAGCTTTGTTCTGACCAGAGAGCAGATTCCCCAGGAAATTGCCAACACTCTGCTGTCCATAACAACCAACAAGTACATTATTCTCCTTCTATTTAATGTGATTGTTATTATTGCCGGATTTTTTATGCAGTCCTCTGCGGCTATCGCTCTTCTGACTCCCATTCTCCTGCCCATTATGATGCAGGTTGGTGTTAATCCCTACCTTGTGGGAATTATCTTCATTGTAAACATGGGAATCGGTATGATTACGCCGCCAGTAGGTTCAAATCTGTATGTGGCCTGTAATATAGCCGGTATCAAGTTTGAAGATCTTGTTAAAGCGGTTATTCCCTATGTGGTTGTACTGATTGTGGTGCTGCTTATGATTACCTTTATCGAACCCATCAGTATGTTCCTTGTCCCTGATAAAGCCCTGGCATCTTTCGGATTCTGATTCTCCTGTTTCCGAGTGTGATATGTTAGTTTTCAGAGAGAGCTTTCCAGTTGGATGGCTCTCTCTGGATCTTTATGATTTTCTTTCACTCACCCAGTTAAACCCGCTTCTCAAATGATCCCAGATATCAGGATTCCTGTAGGTGGACAAGCGACCTCCGGGAAGAAAACAGAACACCCGCCCTTTTCCGAAGGTTTTGACCCAGGAGGAAGGAAGGGTACTGCCTTCCGAATGAACGGCTTCACTGCAGAGTACTGCTTCATTCTGCAAAGTGAACTCGCAGAAGGTTTCATTCACCCGGGTCTCTTTTGTCTTATCGAGAAAATCGTTGTCCCGGGGGATAAAGCGGAATTCGCTTAACTCCCTGTCCTGATTGTAACGGGCCCCTATGATATCACTGAAAATATTGGATTCTTTCTGTGAAGAGACAGCCCTGTTCAGGAAGATCGCTCCTCCTCCGGCATGTATGAACTTACGGAGCCGGTCCATCTCATGACCTGTGATACTCTGGGAATTGAACAGGAGTATAACCACCGAATGACGCCTGGTGTTCAGCCGTTCCAATCCCTTGCTGCTCCAGAAAATACGGGCCGGTCCCGCCCAGGTTCTGCTGATGGAGCTTTTGATTTTATAGAGTATTCTGAAATCGGGTCTGAGGAAGCCCGAGGCCACGATCATGACATATTTTTTCTTCATACTCCTATTCTATCTTATGGAAGCAGATGAACTCAAATCTTTTATTCATATTCCATTTATATTTATTTCATACTTCAATTTTAATTTTCCATATATAATGGAACATGAATTAACTTTTGATGTGATGAATGTCATTAAATCCGGAAGCCTGGGAGAACATTATGAAAAGAAAACCGAAACTGAGGGTCATCATTCAGATCCTCTTTTTCCTGTTGATTGCTCTGATTGCCGTCAATCACACACTTGCCGAATCAGGACGGGGGATTCCCCTGATTGCCGAAGCGTCACTCCATGCGGTCTGTCCTTTCGGCGGAGTGGTCAGTATTTACAACCTGCTGACGGCAGGAACGTTTGTCAAAAAAGTACATGAATCCAGTATGGTTCTCATGGTTATCGTCTTTGCAGCGGCTTTGTTTCTGGGACCCCTGTTCTGCGGCTGGGTCTGTCCCTTCGGGACCTTTCAGGAGGGGATCAGCCGGATCGGACGGAAAATATTCAAAAAGAGATTCAACCGGTTTATACCCTACAGCTTTGACCGGTATCTCCGCTTTTTCCGTTATGTTGTTCTGGGGTGGGTTCTTTTTATGACAGCCCGTTCGGGTCAGCTGATTTTTGCCGATGTAGACCCCTATTATGCCCTGTTTCAGTTCTGGACAGGAGAGGTTGCTCTTACCGGCCTGATCATGCTGGGAGCTGTGATCCTACTGTCCCTGTTTGTGGAGCGTCCCTTCTGTAAGTATTTCTGTCCTTATGGAGCGGTTCTGGGGCTGACAAATCTGTTCCGGATCATCCCTTTAAAGAGAAATACCAGGACCTGTATCAGCTGCCGGAAATGTGACAAATCCTGTCCCATGAATATCCCTGTTTCCACTTCGGACAAGGTCCGGAATCATCAGTGCATCAGCTGTTATCAGTGCACATCGGATGACGGTGTCTGTCCGGTTCCGGGAACCCTGGAGTTCCGTACCGGTACATTTAAGGAGGTGTCCCAATGAGAATCACAGCAAAAGGGGCAGCCCTTGTTCTTCCCCTCTTATTTGTTATAGGCATAGGGTTTACTATGTTATCAGGGTACTGGCAGACAGAAAGTTCAAAAATCCCTGTCAAGCTCACAACAGGTGACGCCGCCGGAGAATATGATCCCGGTGATATCCGGGGTTCCTACTCTCTTCAGGATATTGAGAATGCCTTTGAAATTCCTGTAGAGACCCTGGCTGCCGCCTTCGGTCTCAGCTCTCATGAATCCCCTGCCACTGTACAGGTCAAGGAGTTTGAAGAGAGCTACGGGATGATTGACGGAAAGGAAGTGGGAACCGACAGTATGCGCTATTTTGTCGCCCTGTATCTGAATAGACCCTTTGTGCCCGGTGAGGATACGGCGCTGCCCCGGCCGGCCTACAATATCCTCAAAAAGGATGCCGGTTTAAGTGCGGAGGTACTGGAAACATTGCAGGAAGCCGTCGTTTCCCTTGAGTCTGTTCACCCTGAGGAAACAGCCGGAACAGAAGAAGATCATGACGCTGAGGAAGAATTGGAAATCAAGGGAAAAACCCTCTTTTCAGAGGTTCTGGATGCCGGTCTCTCTGAAGAGCAGGTTATTGAAGCCCTGGGCGGCATTCCCATGGGCCCCCGGAATATGACAGTACGGGATTACTGTATGGAACAGGGCATTGAGTTTTCCGGAGTGAAGGCGGCCCTTCAGGGGCTTCTGGACGAACTTTGATACTTTGACAGGACTCTCTTGACAAAAAAAACTGTCCTGACTATATTCTCCTTAAAATTAAATCTTCGGGGCAGGGTGAGTCTGTTGCAGACAATTCCCTACCGGCGGTGAAAGCCCGCGAGTCAGATAAAACTGATTGAACTGGTGAGATTCCAGTGCCGACGGTATAGTCCGGATGTGAGAAGATGTCGTAAGAGTGGATTGCCATGCCCCGGTCAGTTTATCTGTCCGGGGCTTTTTTTATTTCTGAGGTCCGCTGCCCGGTGACTGAACCGGCAGCCGCCGGCTGATCCGGAACCTCCGGTCAGAATGAAAAGATCTCCTCCTTGCACTCCTTTAAACAGAGCCCCGATAAGGGAGAGTTGCTCTGTACAAACAAGACGAACAGTTTATGAAACGGGCTCTGTACTTATCGGAACAGGCGCAGACCTCAGTTCTGCCCAATCCGATGGTGGGCGCCCTGCTTGTCCGGGACGGTGAAGTCCTGGGTGAGGGATTTCACCAGGAGTACGGCGGCAGGCATGCCGAGGAAAATGCCCTGATGGACTGTAGACTGAAGGGGCATGATCCGGCGGGAGCTGAAATGTATGTCACCCTGGAGCCCTGCAGTTTTACCAGCCGAACCAAGCACAACGGTCCCTGCACAGAGAAAATCATTTCCGCCGGAATCCGCCGTGTTGTCATTGCCCGGGCCGATCCGAATCCCCTGGTCAGGGGCAGGGGCATTTCTGCACTGCAGAAAGCCGGCATCAGTGTAGAAACCGGAATTATGGAAGAGGATGCCGGGAGTCTGAACAGAATCTATGAGGTTCTGATCCAGCAGAAACGACCCTATGTCCATCTCAAGGCCGCTCTGACAATGGACGGTTTTATTGCCGCCTTAGACGGCTCTTCGAAATGGATCAGCTGTCCTGAATCCAGACGCCGGGTTATGTCTTTTAGAAGAGAATCGGATGCTGTGGCTGTGGGGCGGGGCACATGGGAGGCGGACAATCCCTCCCTGACTGTGCGGGATGATGCCGGCCGGGAGCAGGAGGGGCATCAGCCTGAGAAGATTATTTTATCCCACCGGGAAGGCCCTCTCAAGAATCAATTGGAACAGATGCGTTCCCGGGGAATCCACAGGCTCCTTGTGGAAGGGGGGAGCGGAATATTCAATGCCTTTTTCAGAAGCGGTCTCTGGGACCGGCTGACGGTTTTTCAGTCTCCCGACTTTCTGGGCCGGGGGATTCCTTTCTGCGGTGATCTGGGAATCGGAAACATGAATCAGAAAGTGGTTCTGCAGGATCAGGAGTCCCGTCTCTGCGGCCGGGATACCGAGATCAACGGATACAGGGAGGCTGTCGGATGTTTACAGGTCTGATTCGTCATCTGGGTGTGATCCGCTCGGTCCGGGAGGGCAGGGAATCCAGAGTTCTGACACTGGCCCATGATTTTGCCCGGGCTCCCCGTGCCGGGGCATCCATTGCGGTACAGGGAGTCTGTCTGACGGTTCTGCCGGGAGCTGACGGACGCCTTTTTTCTGCAGAATGCCACTATGCCACATTGAAAAAAAGTACTTTGCAGTTCTGCCGTCCGGGACAGAAGGTTCATCTGGAGCCGGCTCTGACCCTCTCTGATCCTCTGGACGGTCATCTGGTTCAGGGGCATGTGAGTGCCATGGCCTCTGTCATGGAAAACCGGCCTGCCGGCAGGGGCAGATCCCTGACAATGGAACTGCCTGAATCCCTCAGAACTGAAATTTGCCGGGAGGGCTCTGTGGCTCTGGACGGTGTCAGTCTGACGGTGGCAACTCTGGAGGAACACAGCTTTTCCATCCAGCTCATCGGGGAGACTCTGAGGACCAGCCTGCTGGGGAGTCTGCACAGGGGTGAAAAAGTCAATGTAGAGGGGGATCTTCTCCTCAGAAACCGGCCCGCCAGGGGAGCCGGGGAATTCTCAAAACAAAAATCAACAATAACAGAGCAGCAGCTGCTGCAATGGGGGTATGTATGAAAGTAACAGTCGAAGAAGCGGCAAAGATAATCGCAGAGGGAGGAATGGTAATCGTAACCGATCATGAGGACAGAGAGAATGAAGGCGATCTGGTGGGCGCTGCCGTCCATGCGGGGCCGGATATGGTCAATTTTATGGCCAGCCGGGCCAAAGGACTGATCTGCTGTGCCATGGATCAGACTCATGCGGATCAGGCCGGACTGGAACTGCTTCCTGTCTCCGGAGGGCCGGAGGCCATTCACGGAACACGTTTTATGACTCCTGTGGATGTCATTGAAAACTGTACCACCGGTATTTCTGCCTATGACAGATCCGTAACCCTCAAGCGGCTGGCGGCTGCGGACTCCAGACCCGAAGAGTTTGCCCGGCCCGGACATATGTTTCCCATCCTCGAAGCGCCCGGAGGACTGGCTGTACGCCAGGGGCATACGGAAGGCTCCCTCTATCTGATGCGGCAGGCCGGTGTGCCGGCGGTCTCTGTTATCTGTGAAATGATGGATGATGACGGCGGGATGGTCAGAGGCCGGCGCATTGATGAACTGGCAGCCGAGTGGAATATGGGTGTTCTGTCGGTTCAGGATCTGGTGAATCATGAGGCGGCTCAGGCAGAGGAACCGGTCACTCTACCCATGGAAATGGGAGATTTCCGGATGGAGTTTCTGAGCAGTGATAGTACCCATGATCACTTTTCCCTTTTTCCCGGTTACTCCGGTTCGGATATTCAGGAAGAAACCTTTCCTGAAGATGGCTCTTCACGGGCTCCTCTGGTGCGTATCCACTCCGAATGCCTTACAGGGGATCTTTTCGGCTCCCGGCGCTGCGACTGCGGTTCCCAGCTGGAGGAAGCTCTTAAGCAGATCAGTGCGGAAGGACAGGGCTACCTGATCTATCTCAGACAGGAGGGACGGGGAATCGGCCTCCGGGCCAAGATGAAAACCTACCGGCTTCAGGAGGAGGGGATGGATACTCTGGATGCCAATCTCCATCTGGGCTATCCCGCAGATGACCGGGACTATGGTGAGGCTGCGGCGTATCTGAAACGGAAAGGGATCAGGGAAATCAGGCTGATGACCAATAATCCGGACAAGATCGCCCAGATGGAAGAGGCCGGGATCAGAGTCCACAGAATAGCACTTCTTTCAAAAGCCGGAGATCACAACAGAAAATACATGGAAACAAAACAGCTGCGCATGGGGCACCTGTCTGCCTGAGCAAACTCTGGCGGGCACTGCGAGGGTTCTGCAAGGCTCAAGGCCCATTCAGGGGCCTCATTTTTACAGAAAATAATATAGGGCTTAAGGCCCGTATCAGGAGAAAAAGATGAGTAACAATACAATTCGCGAAGGTAAACTGAAAGGAGAGGGATACAGCTTTACCCTGGTGGTGAGCCGTTTCAACGACATCATTACATCCCGGCTGGAGGAGGGGGCAAAGGACTGCCTGGTCCGGCATGGCGTGGAGGAGAAGGATATCAGAACTGTCCGGGTACCGGGAGCTTTTGAGATACCCCTGGCCGCCAGCTGGGCTGCTGCGGAAAAACCCGACGGGGTGATCTGTCTGGGGGCCGTGATCCGGGGGGGGACCCCCCATTTTGATTATGTGAGCGCCGAAGTCTCCAAGGGGGTGGCCTCCGTTTCACTGGAATCCGCCGTTCCTGTGAGCTTCGGTGTCCTCACATGCGATACCCTGGAGCAGGCCCTGGAGCGAGCCGGCAGCAAGGCGGGGAACAAGGGCTGGGAGGCCGCCGCCAGCGCGCTGGAAATGGCAGACCTCCGCAGTCATTTCTGATCTCAGCCCATGGTGACGATGACGTCCCATTCTGCCTTTTCGTCTTTCAGGGGCAGGATGGTTCCGTCAATCTCTTCTCCGTTGACTGATACTGATTTAACACCGGTGCTCAGACCTTCGGGATTCCGTACAATGATATTATATGTGTTGTCCCGGAAGGTTCTGACGGCTCTGAACTCGGGCCAGTCAGTGGGGATACAGGGATCAATTTCCAGGCCGCCCAGTTGGGGACGGATTCCCAGAATCCACTGGCTGACAACCACAAAGTTCCAGCTGGCGGTTCCCGTGAGCCAGGAGTTCTTGGCTTCTCCGTGGTTGACGGCGTCCCTTCCGGCTATCATCTGGGAGTAGACATAGGGTTCTGTTCTGTGAACATCGCTGATCTCCTCCCGGAAGGCGGGACAGATTCGGCTGTAGTAGTCGAATACCTTGTCTCCGTTTCCTTCCATGGCTTCCCCGATCATAACCCAGGGGTTGTTGTGGCAGAAAATACCGGCATTTTCCTTGTATCCGGGGGGATAGGAGGACACTTCTCCCAGTTCCAGGTGGTACTCTTTATAGGCAGGCTGGAGGATCATGATGCCGTGATCTGTGGCCAGCTTGGCTTCCACAGAATCCAGAGCCTTCCGGGGCCAGCCCTTGTCTTCACCGATCCGGGCCATGGAACAGAATCCCTGGCTTTCGATAAAGATCTGGCCGTCGGTACACTCTTTGCTTCCGATCTTGTCTCCCAGGGCATCGTAGGCTCTCAGATACCACTCTCCGTCCCAGCCGGCTTCCGCAACGGCCTTATCCATTTTTTCAACGGCGGCTCTGGCTTCGGCGGCAGCTTCCTTCTTTCCTGTCATATCAAGGAGTTCGGCATATTCCTTACCGATGTAGGAGAACATACCGGCAATCATCAGAGACTCGGCTGTGTCGCCCTTCCGGTTGGTGGTGGTCTGGAAAGAGTCATCGGGATTTTCGGAGAAACAGTTCAGGTTCAGGCAGTCGTTCCAGTCGGCCCGGCCGATCAGGGGCAGTCCGTGGGGGCCCAGATTGTTCTGGGTGAAACTGAAGGAGCGCTCCAGATGGGTGGCAATGGTTTCGGGTACATCGGGAATGTCGTCAAAGGCAACCTTTTCATCCAGAATGGAGAAATCTCCGGTCTCTTTGATATAACGGCTGATGCCCATAATGAGCCACAGGGGATCGTCGTTGAAATCTCCTCCCACATCGGCATTCCCCTTCTTGGTGAGGGGCTGAAACTGATGATAGGCGCTGCCGTCGGAGAACTGTGTGGAGGCCACATCCAGGAGTCTGGTTTTGACTCTTTCGGGGAACTGGTGAACACAGCCCAGCATGTCCTGGCTGGTGTCTCTGAATCCGATTCCTCTGCCGATTCCCGACTCGAAGTAGGAGGCGGAACGGGCCATATTATAGGTGACTGTACACTGGTACTGGTTCCAGATATTCACCATTCTGTTCACCTTTTCATCAGGTGTGGAGACGGTAAACCGGGACAGAAGCTCTTCCCAGTGGATTTTCAGTTCGGCCAGAGCCTTGTCGAAGGCTTCCACAGTACCGTAGCGGGCCTGTTCGGCTTCGGCGGGTTTTCTGTTGATTTTTCCGGGAGCTTCCCATTTTTCTGCCGGATCGACTTCCGTGTATCCCAGGAGGAAGACAAAAGCCTTCTCTTCCCCGGCTTTCAGGGTGATATCAAAACGGTGGGAGGCCACAGGGGACCAGCCGGAAGCTATGGAATCGCCGCTTCTGCCGTTCATAACCTGCTGGGGAGCCTCATAGCTGTTGTACAGCCCGGTGAAGGTTTCTCTGTCCGTATCGAATCCCTGGGGAGTCTCGCTGGCACAGTACCAGGCGTAATGATCTCTTCTTTCTCTGTATTCGGTCTTATGGTAGATTGCCGGTCCGTGAACTTCCACCTCTCCGGTACTGAAGTTTCTCTGGAAGTTGGTCTGATCGTCCCAGGCATTCCACAGACAGAACTCCATAAAGGAGTAGAGCTGGAATGACTTGTCAGAATCCCCGGTGTTCCGGATGACAACTTTCTGCATTTCCAGATTGCTTTCGCCTTTCTCGCTGTCCAGGGGAACCAGGAAGGTTGTTTCTGCTTCCAGGCCGTTTTTAGCCCCTTTGATCCGGGAGTAACCCAGACCGTGACGGCACTCATAGCTGTCCAGTTCAGTCTTGCAGGGTTTCCAACCGGGATTCCAGACGGTTTCTCCGTCATTGATGTAGAAATAGCGTCCCCCTGTGTCTACAGGCACATTGTTGTAGCGGTAGCGGGTCAGTCTTCTCAGACGGGCATCTCTGTAGAAGCTGTAGCCTCCGGCTGTATTGGAAATGAGGGAAAAAAAGTTCTGACTTCCCAGGTAGTTGATCCAGGGATAGGGCGTGGCCGCCTCATTGATCACATACTCTTTGTTATGATCATCAAAAAATCCGTATTTCACTTGGAGATCTCCTTGTTTTTCCGGGGTTGGTGGAGAAGAAACAGTGACATAGTCCCCCGGATACCTTATTTTATTAGTATGTTTGAGTCTCAAACATACTCTGATTTTTGCATGGTTCTTCTGAAAAGTCAAGAAAGATCAGAGTAAATTGACAGTCCTTCCCCCTGCTCTTACAATCAAAGGACAGAATTATGGCAACACAGAATCAGATTAACAACATTAATATGTCCCGGGTTCTCCGCAGTATATGGCTGAACCGGGGCTGTTCCCGGGCGGATATGTGCCGCGATCTGGGCCTGAATAAATCCACAGTCACAAAGAATGTGCAGATTCTCCTGGATGGGGGAATTGCAGAGGAGATCAGGGAAGGGGATTCCTCTCCCCTGGGGGGACGGCGCCCCGTGGCTTTGGGAATCCGGCAGGATTTCTGTTACATCATGGGTATGGAGATTCAAACGGAGTTCTACAGAGCCGTGATCTGCAATGCCAGAGGGGAAGTTGTTTTTACCAGAGCCAACAGACTCAAAGAATCGGAATACTCCCTCCTGGATCAGTTCCGCCACAGTATAGAGGAACTGCAGCCCTTTATTGATGAATACGGCGTGAAGGGGATTGCCCTGGGAATCTCGGGTGTTGTGAATGCCCATGAGGGGATTATCCGGCACTCCATGTCCTTTGGAATAAAGACCCCCTTTCCCTTTTCCGAGGCTGCTACGAAGATTGCCGGTGTACCTGTTCTGGTGGAGAATGATGCCAACTGCTGCTGCTGGGGAGACCTTGCCGGTCAGCTTTCTGACAGGGAAGAGAACAGCCTGTTCCTTCTGTCTGAATTCAGAGATCAGAACCTCCGCAATACAGGCCATCCCAGTCTGTCTGTGGGAATGGGGCTGGTTTTAAGGGGACAGGTTCATTACGGAAAGGACTATTCTGCGGGTGAATTTACCTCGGTTCTCAAAGCGGCCGGCCAGCCCGGACAGTTTTCCCAATCTCCTGAAGAGCTGGGAAGAAACTGGAAGGAACAGAATCAGGTCATGAAAACAATCCTGGAAATCGGACGGAACACCGCCTTTCTGGTGAACACCCTCAACCTGAGCCGGATTGTTGTGGGGGGTGTTCTTCAGGATTATAGTGAGGATGTCAGACGGATCCTAATGGAGTGCATTCAGGAGTCCTGGCCCTATGAGGGGGAGGTGCGCTGTCAGATTGAGTTTTCATCCAGAGGGGATTTCACAGTAGCCAACGGAGCCTGCGGTTTTTATCTGGAGAAGATGTTCGGCCTTCCCGATGTTGAAAGTCCGGGAGACAAGGGCTGGGAGTTTCTGCAAAGCAGCCTTTCTCTCTGAATTTTATCCGTCTTTCTGCCGATAATCGGGGACATATATGTCTCTTTCATTTTCTTCACTCATAAAGAAAAACAGCTCTTTCCGGAATCTTTTGGTCTGGTCCCTTATTGCCGTAGTCTCTGCTTTTATCGGCAATTTTACGGTTCAGGGCTTCCTCTACCTATTTCATGGAATGACTTCCGCCCTGGCCTCTGTGAAAAGGGTGCCTCTCTGGCTCTGGCCTCTGGCAGGAGCCCTTCCGACAGGTCTGATTATCTATGCCATTGTTCCTTCATCCATGGGTGAAGGTATTCCCTCCTACCTGGAAGGGGTCAGAAAAAGGGGTGGCCGTCTTCCGGTCCGGGAAACTGTTTTCAAGTCAATGGCCGCTCTGATTACCCTGGGGACCTATGGAAACGGTGGGTTTGTCGGGCCTGTCGGACGTATGAGTGCCGGTTTTATGTCCGCTGCGGGCCGCCTTACAGAACGTTTTACAGGCCGAAGGCTGATTGATCCGGCTCTGCAGCCCCTGTTTCCCATCTGCGGAATGGCAGCGGCTGTGGCGGCGCTGATTCACAGCCCCATCGGTGCGGGGATTTTTGCGGTAGAGATTATTCTGAAGACCAATATGCGCTACAGGCAGCTGTTTCCGGCCATACTGGCCAGCTCCATCTCTGTCTATCTGGCAAAACACCTGGGCTTCGAACCGGTTCTGATGATCCATGCCAGTCAGGTTCATATGGAAGTGATCCTCCTTCTGGAGATCCTGGTGGTGACTGTCTGCGCCGGGTTTGCAGGGAAGGCTTTTATTCTGGTTTATTCCGGCGTGTCCCGCTTGTTTCAGAGAGATCAGCTCCTCTCTCCTGTAAGGCAGACATCCTATCTGCTCATCGGCTCGGGAGTCTCCTCGGCTCTTGTGCTGGTCAATCTGAACCTTCTGGGGAAGGGCTTTCCTGTTCAGTCTGCCTTAATGCATTACAATCCGGATATCCTCAGAGGGATTCTTCCCGAGTCTCTGCCCCTCTTTGTTGTGATCTTTATCCTTATTCAGGTCAAAGGGCTGGGGAATATTTTTACAGTGGGTTCCGGGATGAGTGCCGGATTTACAGGACCGGCTGTTATGATGGGAATGATGATGGGAGCCGCTTTTGCCGACCTCTTTGGCATTGTTCCCGAATCCCCCGAATACTTTGCCCTCCTGGCAGCAGGGTTTGCCGGTTATTTTGCCAGTATTATGAACACCCCTATTGCCGCTGCCATTATAGTCATTGAGCTCTTCGGTTTGTATTACAGTCTTCCGGCGGGTCTGGCCGCTGTGGTGGGCTATATGGTGAACCAGAACCATACCCTCTACGATCTGGCTCTGGAAGAACGGGAAGAGAAACTGGAAGATCAGCCGAAAATGCCGTAATGCCCCAGTATGATTCTGATTCCGATCAGAATCAGTACGGTTCCTCCGATCTCTTCCATCCGTTCTCCGAACAGATGACTGAGCCTGTGTCCCGCAAAGACGCCGAACCAGGAAACACCAAAGGTTATAATTCCGATGATACAGGCTTCCAGAAGAATGGATGAGCCCAGGAAGGCCAGACTCATTCCCACCGCCAGAGCATCTATGCTGGTGGCTACTGCCAGAAGCAGCAGGTTCCCTATTTTAAAAACATCTTCCGGGTCAGGGCACTCTTCATCAGGATGGAGCCCCTCCCAGATCATCTTTCCTCCGATCAGACTCAGAAGAATGAAGGAGATCCAGTGTCCGTTGTGAAACAGCCAGGACTCCCGGAACAGGGAGGCCCCCAGCCAGCCCATCAGGGGCATGAGAGCCTGAAACCCTCCAAAAAACGCAGCCGTAAGAAATGAGTGTCTGTAACGGAAATTATTCATGGTGCAGCCGCAGCTCAGGGATGCGGCAAAGGCATCTGCCGACAGGGCTGCCGCTGTTATTATGAGTGTTAATAGATTCAAAACCAGTTTCCTTTATGTCAGGTTCTTCCTTCTGCTTCAATAAAGGAAGATCCCGGGTAAATATCATACTGGAGTTCAGGTATTTGTTAAACGGGATGAAGAACCGGGTAAAAGCATTTATACTGGGAATATGAGTGCAGACAAAGTAACATGGGGTATTATCGGAGCCGGAGATGTGGCCGAAAAGAAAAGCGGCCCCGCTTTCAACAAGGCGGATCATTCAGAACTTCTTGCCGTTATGAGGCGCAGTCCGGACCGGGCGGAGGATTTTGCCCGTAGGCATGGTGTTCCCTCCTGGTACAGCTCTGCCGATGAACTACTGGCAAGAGAGGACATCAATGCAGTTTATATTGCCACTCCGCCGTCCTCCCATTGTGAGCTGGCTGTCAAAGCCCTGAAGGCCGGGAAGAATGTATACCTTGAGAAACCGGTCTGCCGAACCGCTGCCGAAGCGGAGACAATCAGGCCTGTTCTTGAACAATCCGGTAAGAAGCTGGTTGTCGCCCATTACAGACGGCAGCTGGAATCCTTCAGAACTGTAAAACAGATTCTCGATTCAGGAACTCTGGGAGATATCCGCTTTGTTCAGATCCGTGTTTTTCAGAGGCGTGAGGCATCTATTCTGACGGTTACTGATGACAACTGGCGAGAGAACCCGGCTGTTTCCGGGGGCGGACTGTTTACAGACATTGCTCCGCATCAGATTGATCTGATGCTCCATTTCTTTGGAACGGCTGCACAGGCCGAAGGTCACTCCTTTAACCGTTCAGGCGCCACCCCGGCAGATGATTACGTGGCCGGTACCATTCTTTTTCAATCGGGAATCCCTTTTCAGGGGCTCTGGCACTTCAGTATTGATCATGAGGCCAACAGCCTGGACAGCTGTGAAATCTTCGGCTCCCTGGGTAAGCTCAGCTTCTCTTTTTTCGGTGAGCGTCTGATCCTGTCAGTGAAAGGGAGGGAAGAGGTTCTGAACTTCAATAATCCTGAAAATATTCAGATGCCCATGATCGTCTCCGCAGTGGACTATTTCAGGGGGAAGGGTGAAAATCCCTGTTCCCTGGATGAAGGCATCCAATGTATGCGGATACTGGACAGCTTTACCCGTTAGAATCGTCCTGATTCTGGTGAATCAGAAGCTCCTTTGTATTCAGCAGAACATCAACAATTTTCTTTCTCCCGGACTGGAGCAGTCTCTGCACGGTGGCTCTGGAGACTTCCATGGATTCGGCCGCTTCAATCTGGTTCAGTCCGTCATAGTCACAAAGTCTGACGGCTTCAAATTCATCCAGATTAAGTTCTACAGTCTCCAGTTCCCTTGAAGGTATACCCGATGGCTTGAAATTGCGCCGGGCATCGAGATTTCTGCACTTTCTGTTTTTGTATGGTCTGGGCATATATGATCTTCATAATAGTCTAATCCCTCTAAAAAGTTAACAACTCTTTTAAATTCTCTCTTTCTGATCTTGCTTTTACGATTGTGTGGGTGTATATTGTGCATATGCTCATTGGGCATATGCACAATAATTATGGAGGTATTGTATGTCAGCAGTTATGAAAGTGGCCTTTCCCACTAACGACAGAATTAATGTAGAGGAGCATTTCGGACATGCGAAGGAGTTTGCCTTTGCTGTGGTGAAAGACGGTAAAGTCGAAACCACAGATTACATCGTTCCCCCTCCCCATGCACCGGGAGTGATTCCCGAGTTTGTTAAAAAACAGGGGGCTACCGCTATTGTGACCGGAGGTATGGGCGGCATGGCTGTTCAGATCTTCAAGGATAATGATATCGAAGTCATCCTGGGAGCCCGGGGGACCATTGAAGAGTGTCTGAAGGTTTATATGGAAGGAAATCTGGAGTCAACCGGCTCTGTCTGTGACCACCACCATTAAACCGCTGCAGGGATCACAAAGGCTGTATGACGGCCTTTGCTGTCAAATAAGATTTTTAAGATAAGGAAGAAAACCATGAACAGAAATGGAATGGGACCGGAAAACAAGGGGCCACTTACAGGCCGCGGACAGGGGAATTGTAAGAGAGACTCTCTGTCAGAGACAGCATTTGCAGGTGGCGGTTTCGGTGGTGGATTCGGACACGGCAATAGAAACGGAAACGGAAATGGACGCGGTGCCGGACAGGGCCGGGGGCGTGGCAGGGGCTGCGGTGCCGGACAGGGTCTCGGTAGAGGTCAGGGCCGCGCAGTGGGTCAGGGATACGCTTCGGGTCAGAGATACGGAAGAGGCCGGGCTGCCGGAGGGGACTTTTCAGTAGACACCCTGCTGAACCGGATAGAATCCCTGGAATCAGAATTACGGACTCTCAAGGGAGACAGAGCATGATTGTCGCTCTCTGCAGTACTGGTTTCGATGATCAGGCGGAACTGGACAGCCGCTTCGGCCGCTGTTCTCATTTTCTTTTCTTTGACACGGATCAAAGAACATTTAAAACAGTCAGCAACAGTGCAAAGGATGCCTCCGGAGGTGCCGGAGCCCAGGCTGTGCAGATTCTGGTCAATTTCGGAACCGGAGTCCTGATTGCTCCGGATGTGGGCCCTCAGGCCATGGATGCTCTTCAGGCCATGAACATCTCCGTTTTCAGGCAGGGAAGTATAACTCTTCCTGATAAGGCCATTAAGGCATGGGAAAACCATCGGCTGGAAGAGCAGCAGAAGGCTTCGGTTGCCGGAATGCACAGGGCCTGATGCCGTATGAAAGCAGCAATTCTCAGCGGCAAGGGGGGGACAGGTAAAACCACTGTCTCCACCCATCTGGCGGCACTGTTTCCTGACGCTCTATATGTGGATATGGATGTGGAGGAGCCCAACGGTGATCTGTTCCTGAATCCTGAGTGGAATGACCGGATTCCCGTATCTGTAATCTATCCGGAAATTGACAATGATAAATGCACCCACTGCCGGAACTGCGCCGCCTTCTGCCGCTTCAATGCCCTTATTGCCGGCAAAGCTTTGACCATTTCCATGAAGGAGATCTGCCATGGCTGCGGCGGCTGCGCACTTGTCTGTCCGTCTGATGCCATCCGCTACAGGGAGAGGATTATCGGTTATGTGAGTAGGGGGATAACACGCTTCGGCAGTCCCATTATCTCTGGCAAAATGGATGTGGGAGAGTTTTCCGGGGTTCCCCTGATCGACAGAATCAGAACCATGGACAGAACTGAGGCATTGCAGATCATTGACAGTCCCCCCGGTACCTCCTGTACCACAGTGGCTGCCGTTGAAGGTTGCGATCTGGCCGTCATTGTAACAGAACCCACTCCCTTTGCCCTGAGTGATATGAAACGGACTGTAGAGATGCTGAGAACCATGAAACTCCCCTTTGCCGTGGTAATCAACAAGGCGGGTATGGGAGACCGGGGTGTCTATGACTACTGCCGGGATGAATCGATAGACATTCTGGGAGAGATCCCCTTCAGTCTGGAGCTGGCCGGTGCATACGCTACCGGGGTCATGCTTGACTCTGTCTCACCACAACTGCAGAAGGAATACAGAAAAATAATGGATGGCATGAAGCGGAAAGCCGGAATGCCGGGAGTGGCAGTCTGATGAATAAAATAAAAGAAACAGTTGTTATTTCAGGAAAGGGAGGGACAGGAAAAACATCCTTCACAGCCTCTCTTGTCCCCTTTATGGACAATGCCGTTTTTGCCGACTGCGATGTGGATGCTCCCAATCTCTCCATACTCCTTGAGGGAGAAACAGTAGAAGAGGAAGAGTTCAGCGGGCTGCAAAGAGCCGTTCATAATAGCTCTTTGTGCAGCGGCTGCGGTCAATGTCTGGCTTCCTGCCGTTTTGGTGCCATTAAAGGGGACTTTTCAGTGCATGCCCCTTCCTGTGAAGGATGCGCTGTCTGTGTCCATGTGTGCCCCGAAAATGCCATGACTCTGGAAGATGCGGTTGTCGGAAAGGTCTATGAGTCAGAAACAATCTACGGCCCTCTGGTTCATGCCAGTCTGATTCCCGGTGAGGAGACATCCGGCCGTCTTGTTTCCAGAGTCCGCGGTGCCGCAAGAGAACTGGCAGAAGCCACAGGCAGAACCGGAATCCTCATAGACGGCCCTCCTGGAATAGGCTGTGCCGTTATTTCTTCTGTGACCGGTGCTGATTCAGTGTGTATTGTCACAGAACCGACCCTCTCCGGTCTCTATGATCTGAAACGGGTGTATTCCATGGTGCTCCGCTTCAATCCCGCAGTCTTTATCATCATTAATAAAGCCGACCTCTCCGAAGACGTCTGCCGGGATATTGAGGATTTTGCCGCTGAGAACGGGGTTCCTGTTCTTATGAAAATACCATTCAATAAAAAAATTGTTCAGTCCCTCTCGAACAGGGAAATCCCATCTGTTGCGGAGGCGGATTTTTTTGAAAACCTGGGCTGGAAGAAGGCTCTGGAGACAATCTGACAGACTCATCATACATCCCTGTCCGGCCGTGATTCTCATGTGCGGCATTTCCTGTATAATAGGTCTGTATGAAAGATGCCGCAAAAATACTGATCGACTGTGACCCGGGAATAGATGATGCCTTGGCTCTGATGCTTGCCTTTGCATCGGATGAGCTGGAACTGACAGGAATTACCACTGTTGCCGGCAATGTGGGGGTGGAACATACAGCCCGGAATGCTGCTGCCCTCTGTGCTCTGGCAGGAGTGGATGTACCCGTGGCTGCAGGGGCGGCTGGTCCTCTGACAGGTAAAGCTCATACCGCTTCTGCTGTTCATGGCAATAACGGCCTGGGAGATATTGATCTTCCTCCGGGTGCTCCCCTGTCTGATCTGAATGCAGTGGATTTTATGTATCAGGCTCTGAAAGAGGCCGACGGCCGTCTGGAACTGATCGCCCTGGGCCCGTTGACCAATATTGCCCGGCTTCTTGAACAATACCCCGACTCCCTTTCCCTGATTCCCAGGCTGACCCTGATGGGCGGTTCCCTGGCGCGCGGCAATGTTACACCCTGGGCGGAGTTTAATTTCTATGCTGATCCTGAGGCCGCCGACCGGGTTCTCCGTTCCGGAATCGAGATTCATATGTACGGTCTGGATGTCACAACGCAAGCTCTGCTGGACGATCAGGAAATGGATAGAATCAGCGCCTGGTCAGGTAAGGCATCACAGGCTCTTTCTGCTATGATTGCCTGCTACAGTTCGTTTTACAGGAGCAAGGGGATACAGGGGATTCTTCTTCACGATCCTCTGGCGGTTGCCGGAGTGATAAAGCCTGATTTGACTGGGAAAAAGGCTTTCGCTCTGGGAGTTCACACAGGACAGGATGAGAGAAGAGGGCAGGTGATGATTCTGGATGGGGAAGGTATGGACAGAAATGTTCATGTGTCTCTTGAGTTGCACAGGGATGAGTTTCTCCGGTTTTTTATGAGCAGGATCGAATTGGTCTGCAGCTGAGGCTTTTAGATTTTCAGCAGGCCGTATTTAACAAAATCCATTATCCCTTCAATCAGGGCGTC
The DNA here is from genome assembly GCA_028532905.1 of Spirochaetales bacterium. Lineage (GTDB taxonomy): Bacteria > Spirochaetota > Spirochaetia > DSM-2461 > DSM-2461 > Oceanispirochaeta. The sequence goes on along the minus strand of JAQQAM010000113.1, from coordinate 7,183 downwards.
GTCGTCATCGGCTACATCTTCACCGGCATAGATTTTCAAACGCTCCCGGTAATAGGCGCTGGCACAGGAGAACTGGACCATCATGACAAGGTTGTCCAGGCAGAAGGCCAGAATCCCGGGATGAACCTCGCCTCGGACGATACCCTCGGCTTTGGCTTCCTCCAGGGATTTTCTGTAAAGCTCGGATGTTATCCCCTCCATTTTCAGGGAGATCCTGCCTGCCAGGGAGCTCAGGCCTTCGGTGGAAACATCCAGGTAGATCTGATTTATCTCTCTGTATTCCCGGGCATAGGCCATACTGGTGCGGAGCATGGCCTCAATGCGTGTCAGAATGTCTCCCTCCATTTCGACTATTTCTTTCAGGGCTTTTTCCAGAAGCACATATCCCCTGTCCAGAACGGTCATAATCAGGGCTTCCTTGGATTCAAAGTACCGGTACATTCCCCCGATACTGATTCCCGCATTTCTGGCTATTGTATTGATGCTGGCGGCGTTATATCCCTTGGAGGCAAACTCGGTTATGGCAATATTCAGGATTCTCTCCCGTTTCTCTGCCGGTATATTTTCAAAGGTTTTTTTGTGAAAATGCTCGTTTAAACCGGTTTCACCGCTTTTTTTCATTACTGTTCCTTACAATTCTGTGGGAAAATTCTGTTTCTTACCTGTGAATTCTTGCAAATTCACAGGTATTTCGCAAGTCCTTGCGGTTAATTGCAGAAAGCTCTTGCAATCTGAAGGATCCATTGTATCATGAAATGAGAGCGAGCGCTCGCATTCTTTTTTGTTACAGGAGGAAAAAGTGGCTGATTCAAACGTACTGGCCCGATGCAATCTGTTTGCTGTTCTCAGAGGCATTGAATATCTGGCCGAGCATGACAGTGAATGTGCTGAGCTGATTAAAGATACAAACCTCTCCATTCAGTTCAATGTAAAAGACGGACCCAGAGGGAATCTGAGTTTCCGGGATGGGAAGGTTCAGATGAAAGAAGGGAAGCACAAGAGCACCATCCTTCTGTATTTCACCTCACCCGAGCATTTCAATAAAATGATCGACGGCTCGGGGAATCCCATTCCTTTGAAGGGATTCACTAAAATCGGATTTCTCACCGGTCCTTTCATGAAACTGGCGGACAAACTGAATTATTATCTGCGCCCCGAAGGTGTCCTGCTGGATGATCCGGAATACTTCAGGATCAATACTGAAATGACAGCCTATACAGCTTTTTTTGCTTTGGCGGAAATCGGAAACCATGACAGGAAGGGTAAACTCAGTGCGTCTCATATGCCCGATGGCGTTCTGCAGGTACGGGTGGAAGAGGGCATCGGCGTACAGCTTCATGTGAACAAGGGAGTTCTCAGCTGTGTGAAAGGCCATCATGAGGACCCCCGGGCCATACTCTCCTTCAGCAGCCTGGAATCGGCCCACAAAGTTCTAAACGGCAAACTGGATACATTCACCGGTCTCGGCAACGGGGAGATGTCCATGCGCGGATTCATCCCTATGCTGGATAATATGAATCCCCTGCTGGATATGATTCCCCTGTACCTCGCCTGATAAGGAGCAGACAATGACAGAAACAAAAGAAGCAAAGGCTCTCAACAGCTATACAAAATCCAATGAGCTCTTTCAGAGAGCCCTGAAAGTGATACCCACCGGAATTCCCGGTCATCTGGGACCTGTACAGTCCCAGTTTATCCCCACAAGCGCCTTTCCCCTGTATGCAGAGAAGGTAAAGGACTCCTATTTCTGGGATCTGGACGGCAACAGATTCATCGATTACATGTGCGCCTACGGTCCCAATGTTCTGGGATACAACAACGACACCGTGGATCAGGCTGCCAGAGAGCAGTATGACAAGGGCAACTGTATGGCCCTCCCCGGCCGAAAGCAGGTAGAGTTCGCAGAGCTCCTGGTGGATACCATCGAGGCCGCCGACTGGGCGTTTTTTATGAAAAACGGTGGAGACGCCACAAGTTTTGCCAGAATGATCGCCCATGCGGCAACCGGCCGGGACAAGGTTATCACTGTACAGGGAGGATACCATGGTGTTGCCCCCTGGACCCAGCCCATTACCCATGCGGGTATTACTGAAGGGGATGTGGCCAATAACCTGATCGTACCCTGGAATGATGCAGCCGCCGTGGAAAGGCTGGTGAAACAGTACCCCGGAAGAATTGCCGCCTTTATGGCCACCCCCTATGACCACAGAGTCTTTGCCGACAATGCCCTTCCCGAAGAAGGGTACTGGCAGAAAATCCGCAAAATCTGTGATGAGAACGGTATTGTCCTCATTATTGATGATGTGCGCTGCGGTTTCCGCCTGGACCTTGCCGGATCGGCAAAATATTTCGGTTTCAAACCGGACCTGACCTGTTACTGCAAGGCTCTGGCCAACGGTTATCCCATCTCGGCAGTTGTAGGTGCAGACTCCCTGAAGGATGCAGCCTCCAAAGTGTTCTACACGGGAAGCTACTGGTCCAGTGCCGCCCCCATGGCTGCAGGAATCGCCTGTATCAATGAGCTCAAGCGTCTGGACGGAGCCAATCTGATGATAGAGAAAGGGAAGAAACTGACAGACGGACTGGTAAAAGCCGCAGCCGCTGCAGATCTGGATCTGAAAGTGACCGGAGTGCCCTCCATGTTCTATATGAGGCTGACAAACGATGATTCTCTGATGATGCAGCAGGAGTTTACCGCCGAGTGTGCCAGAAGGGGAGTGTTTTTCACCAGTCACCACAATCATTTCATCAACTGTTCTCTGACGGATGATGATATCAGTGAAACCATCACTGTAGCGGCGGAAGCTTTTTCCGTGGTCGCCCGCAATAACCCGGGAAGGTTGAATAAATAGTACTCAAACAGGAGAGATAATATGCCATTGCAGAAAGAAGAGTATCTGAGGCTGGAACAGAAAGCCAGGGACCTCAGAAAACTGATTATCAATACGGTTGTCTGGGCCGGCAGCGGTCATGTGGGGGGCTCTCTGTCCGCCATTGATATGCTGACCCTTCTGTATCACAAATATATGAATATCGATGTGGCCAATCCCGAGTGGGAAGACCGGGACCGGTTTATCCTGAGCAAGGGCCACATTGGTGTGGGATTCGCCCCTGTTCTGGCGGACAAGGGCTTTTTTCCCATGGAGTGGCTGGAGACCTTCAACCATACCCACAGCCAGCTGGGAATGCATCTGGATAAAAACAAGGTTCCCGGACTGGATGCATCCTCCGGTTCTCTGGGACACGGACTGCCCCTGGCTTTCGGACTGGCCATGTCTGCCCGGCTGAAGAAACAGAACTTCAGAACCTTCTGCCTTATCGGAGACGGGGAGAGCAATGAAGGTTCCAACTGGGAAGCCGCCATGGCCATTGCCCATTATAAGCTGACCAGCGTCATTCCCATCATCGACCGGAACAACTGCATGATGGACGGCCGGACCGAAGAAGTGATGGGCCTGGAACCATTGGATAAAAAATGGGAAGCCTTCGGGTTCAGAGTGATCAATGTGAAGGACGGAAATGATCTGAATCAGCTCTCCGACGCTCTGGAAACCGCTATGGATTCAGAGGATAAACCTTCTGTGATTATTATGCAGACCAAGAAAGGCTGCGGCGTGGCCCATATCACCGATGATTACCGCTATCACTATGCCGGTTTTGACGGTGAAAAGCAGGAACAGTGCATGCGGGAAATCGATGAATACCATGATCAGAGAATAGGGGCGGAGGTGTAAGAATGGGCGGATTGAATTATACAATACTGGATACGGCAAAACTTTCCACAGCCGAACTCTACGGGAAAACTCTCTGTGATCTGGCAGAAGAGCATCCAGAGGTTGTGGGGCTGACCGCTGACCTGGCCAAATCCACCAAGATCGGTGTTCTGGGAGAAAAATATCCCGAACGTCTGATCAATGTGGGCATTGCCGAGCAGAATCTGCTGGGAGCTGCAGCGGGAATGGCTCTGAACGGAATGGTTCCCTTTGTTTCAACCTTTGCGGTGTTTATGACCATGCGGGCTCTGGATCAGGTCCATACGGATATCTGCTATCAAAACCTTAATGTGAAGATGATTGCCACCCACGGCGGCCTCTCTTTCGGGCAGGCCGGAACAACCCATCACTGTACAGAAGACATCAGCATTATGCGCTCCATGGCTAACTGCAAGGTCATCATTCCTGCAGACGGCATGGAAACGGCCAATGCCGTACAGGCGGCCTATGAGACTCCCGGACCTGTCTATATCAGAATCAACAGAGGTTTTGACCAGAAGGTGTATGATAATACCGAGTACGGCTATGAGCTGGGCAAGGCTGTCCAGATGCATGAAGGGACAGACCTGACCATCATTGCCTGCGGCAGTGCCGTCTGGTCGGCCCGGGAGGCAGCGAAAGTTCTGGAATCTGTGGATGGTGTGAAAGCCAGGGTTCTGAATATGCATACCATCAAGCCCATTGACCGGGAAGCCATTCTCAAGGCGGTGCACGACACCAGAAGAATCATCACCGTGGAAGACCACAATGTGATCGGCGGCCTGGGATCGGCTGTTGCCGAGGTCATGGCGGAAAGCGGAAAAGCCTGTGCCTTCAAGCGTCTGGGCGTTCCCGATACCTTCAGTATTATCGGTCTCCATGAAGACCTGATGTCCCATTACGGTTACGACGTGAACGGCATTCTCGCATCTGCCCGGGAACTGATGGGTGCGGATTTCGAGGAAGACGATGACTGGGATGATGAGATTTAAGCCATGAGTGAAGACTACAGACAAAGCGATGAGTATTATGCCAATAAGATTTTTCTGAATGCGGTTCTCCCCGTTCTCAAAACCGTTGTGGAGGGAAAGGCTTCCCTTCAGAAGGGATGGAAAGGAAAAAACGGTATCTGTCAGATCCGCTGTATGGCGGGTCCTTTCGATGAAGGGGATGACGGAACCCATTTTCTGATTGAAGAGGGCAGCTGGAGTGTGAAGAGAGGGCTCAGTGAAGAGAAGCCCGATGTGGAGCTGGTTTTTAAAAGCAGAAAACACCTGAACAACTTTTTCAAGGGGAAACAGATCCCCTTTCCGGCGATGAAAGGTGTGTTTAAAGGGAAGGGAATGTTTCTCCCCTTTATGCAGGCCCTGATCACCATGGGCGGACTGCTTGGCTCTACAAAACCTCCCAAAAGTGAAGAGGATCAGAATCTCCTGGTGAAGTGCATGTTCAATCTCCTGTCCACCGGAATCAGTACTCTCAATAAACTGGGCCATCCCAAAATTAAAAAGTGGACCGAAAAGAGCCCGGACCGGGTCTATGCCTGGCGTGTGGGGGAAGATGAGGATCTGGCTGCCTACATCCGGATTAAAGCCGGTAAAAGCAAGGCATCCCGGGGTGTCTACAGACGGAGCATGCCCTTCTTTACCATGAAATTCGACACCGTACCCAGTGCTCTGGGAATCCTTCTGAGTATAGACGATATGATCGAGTCCACAGTGAAGGGAAAGATTATTATGGAAGGAGCTCCCGAGTACGGTTCCCAGCTGGGGGATCATATGCTGATGATCGGAGCCCTGATTCAGCCCGGCTGAAACAGGGAGTCTGAGTTTCTTAAAAAAAATCATTGAGGCTTTGAAAAAGCCTCTACAGGATGGAAATACTATGAGAATCAAGTCATTAAGCCATGCGGGGATAACCGTCCGCAGCCTTGAAAAAACAGCCCGGTGGTACTGGGAGGTTTTTAAAATGCCCCTGGTCAATGTCACCGAGATGAGCAAGGAGGAGCTGGAAGTCAAAAAAGAGCTGTATCAGCTGGAAGACTGTTCTGTGCGCCTCGGATTTCTGCTCTGCCCCAAAGGCGGAGTGATTGAAATCTTCGAGTTCTCCAGAACAGAGGCCCCTTCTCACAGATGGAATGCTCCAGGGGTGACCCACTTTACACTGGATGCTAAAAATATCAGGAAATGGCATGAAAAACTCTCGGCCAGGGATGATGTGGAGATCCTTTGTCCTCCCCAGAAAACCGATGGAAACGAATGGTTCTTCTTCAGAGATCCCGACGGTAATCTGATCGAGCTGATTGATCTGAAGTTCAACTATTTTCTCCTCAGGCGCCTGACCCGGCTGGCGGGTTTTATTATGAGAATCGGACCGTTCAAGTCCTACTATAATGAAGTGCCTGTACCGGCCGGTGAGTCTGCCTGAAAAGGGTTTTCTGACGATTCAGGACCCACCTGAAATATTCTGCCCCCGCCGGGGCAGTTTTCACTTATAATACAAATACCAGAAATTAAATAAAGGGGTCGTTTCAGGCCTCTTCCGGAGGCTTATGAACCAGGATATTCTTTTTACGCCCTTTCAGATCGGGACTCTGACCCTGAAAAACAGATTTGTTATGACATCCATGGAAACGGGAATGGCCGGATTTGACGGCCGGCCCACAGACCTTCTGACCGATTACTATCTACAGAGAGTCAGAGGAGGGGTCGGTCTGATCTGTACGGGAATCTGCCGGGTGAACAATATCCACGGTGCGGCAGCCCCCCGCCAGCTTTCTCTGGTCCATGACTCCTCCATCAAGGCCTTCAAAAAAATGACCGGTCGTATTCATGCCGAAGGAGGAAAGATTGCCCTTCAGCTTCACCATCCCGGACGGCAGAATTATTCCGCCCTCATCGGGATCTGGCCCATGGTGGAAGTCTTTTCCCGGGTTCCGGGATTCAAAAAAATATTTTCTCCGGTGGTGAAGAGTTTTGCCTGGCTGGAAGATCATACCTGGGCGCCTCCTGTGGCCGCACCGTCGGCTGTACCCTGCGCTCATGTAAAGCAGAAAACCCGGGCTTTTAAAACCAGTGAAATCCGGTCTCTGGTGGATGACTTTGTGAAAGGAGCGGTTCGGGCCCGGAAGGCGGGTTTTGATGCGGTGGAGCTTCATGCCGCCCACGGCTATCTGATTCAGCAGTTTCTCAGCCCCTATACCAACAGAAGAGAGGATGAATACGGCGGCAGCTTTGACAACAGGCTCCGTTTTCTGAAGGAGATCATTCAGGGCGTTAGAGAAGCCTGCGGCCGGGATTATCCTGTTCTTGTCCGCCTGACTGTGGATGAGTTCCGTCCGGCGGGGAGTGACCGGCCGGGAATCACAGTAGAGCTGGGTGTGAGAATAGACAAAGCCCTGGAAGACCTGGGAGTGGATGCCCTGGATATCT
>JAQQAM010000112.1 GCA_028532905.1 Spirochaetales bacterium | reverse complement strand
ATTCCGTCGCTCCGCATACCTTTGAAATAGACCAGGAGATCAAAGAGATTTTTTTCGGCTATCAGTTCTGAACTGATGCTGAAATTTTCAGAGTTCTCTGTCCTGCCCTCTTCATTCCGGCCTGCGATTCTGTACCGCCCTGTCTCCGGAGTTTTCCCCAGACTCAGGATTTGAAAATATCTGTTTTTCCATCCCGGAACCGTCTCCAGGCTTCCTATTTCAAGCTCTCCGGCGATCTCTCCGCTGAAGGCATCAACAATCCAGGCTTCTGAAAGACTGAGATCCTGCCGGCTCTGATAGACCGCCCGAATTCCGCTGCCTGCAGAGTACCCTTTCTGGTTTACATGAATCATCAGCTGAAAGCTCCTGCATCCACGACCCTCTGCATCACATAGGTCACCACATCCATATCCATCTCTAGAGCCCAGCCGTTGACCAGATCTTTAAGGTAGCTCCAGTCCTCCGTTTCCAGGCTGTTGAATCCCTCATCATAATCCATCTGAAACAGATCGATCATATCCGACAGACGGGTCACATGACTGTCCTCCAGATCTCCGCCGGCCATAATATAATCGAAGATATCCAGAGCCAGTTCCTCGGGCTGTCCCAGACTGCGGCCGAAAAGCTCTTTGATCTGTTCCAGAAGCTCGGGACTGCTTTCAAAGTTATATTTCTTTCTCAGCTGCTTGCAGCTTCGTTCAAAATCATTGGTACTCAAGGTATTCCTCCTGTTCCTCCCACTATAACCCCGGACGGGTTATACCAAAAGAGGGTTTTTCAGAATTTGATTTTCCTACTATACTGGAAGAAGCCTATCAACTTAAAGTGTTGACGGGCATCTTTGAACCGGGAGGACCTAAACTTTGTCGGATTATATCAGACCCAGCTGGGACGAGTACTTTATGGAAGTCTGCGAAGCCATATCAAAGCGGGCGACCTGCGACCGCGGCAGAAGCGGATGTGTGATTGCCAGAGACAGACAGATTCTTGTAACAGGCTATGTGGGAGCTCCTCCCGGACTGCCTCATTGTGACGAGGCGGGTCATCAGTTTAAAACAATGGTTCATGAGGACGGTCATAAAAGCCAGCACTGCGTCCGGACGGTTCATGCGGAACAGAATGCCATCTGCCAGGCAGCAAAAAGAGGGGTGTCCCTTGAGGGTGCCACACTCTACTGCCGTATGACCCCCTGCCGGACCTGCTGTATGCTGATTATAAGCTGCGGCATCAAAAGAATTGTATGTGAACGAAAATATCATGCCGGTGCCGAATCGGAAGAGATGTTTAAAATGGCCGGCATCACTCTGGAATACAAGTACGAAGAAGTACAGGAGTACTCAAAGCAGTAGAGTCGTGAAGGGCGGAACAATCTGCCCTTCTGACCCAAAGAGAAAGAATCAGCCTTTGGGAACGTGATAGATTCTCTTATCGTGTTCCGTCTGATAGCGGTAGAGAACGGCGATATTGCCTATGACTCTGACCAGCTGAGCGTCTGTCTTTTCTGCCAGTTCCTCGGCGATCTCCCGTCTGGCTTCCTTATGGTCAACAAACTTGACCTTAATCATTTCATGGTTTTCCAGCTCCGCATCCACAGCCTTGATAACCGCATCGGTCAGACCGTTTCCGCCGATCATGACAACAGGTTTGAGGCTGTGTGCCTTTTTACTCAGATAGCTGCGCTGAAATCCTTTTAAATTGTCCATATCTATAAACTCCTGGTCACTGTGACCGGTCCGGTAACCGGTACAGCCTCATGGACTATGCCATAATATTGGAATAAATGTAAATCCCTTCTGACTTTAGTGTAATAATTCAACAGTAAATTTACAAAAAAGATCAGGAAAGCTATACTCTGAAGCTATGAATTTGCTTCTTTTCAGAGAGGATGAGTGGAAATCACCCCTCTCCCATGATGATCCCCGGGTCATTCATATACATACCATCCTCAAGTCCGCAGAGGGAGATGTCCTGGATGCCGGTATTATCGGCGGGATGCTGGGCAGAGCCCGGATACTGGAAATAGATGAGAGGGGAAACTGCCGGTTTGACTTTATTCCGGACAGGGAATCCCATCCCCCGGCTCCTCTGACCCTGATCATAGGAACACCCCGCCCTCCCACGGCCAAACGCCTTTTGCGGGATCTGAGTGCCGCTGGTGCCGGACGGATCATTTTCACGGGAACGGATCTGGGAGAAAAATCCTACCTCACCAGCCGGCTCTGGAGCCGGGAGGAATGGAAGGAAGCCGTGGAAACCGGTATGGCCCAGGGAGAAAGCACCCGGCCTCCGGTGATTGAGAAGTTTTATTCCCTCTATAAATCCATTGATCAGCTCTCGGGAGAGGAGGATCTTCTGGCTCTCGACAATGTTAACCCTGATTTTCCTCTTAAAGAGTATTGTCCCGGGAAAAACTCCTGCTGTCTGGCACTGGGTCCTGAACGGGGCTGGAGCGACAGGGAGAGAGAGATACTCAGAGACAGGGGATTCAGAATCTGTTCTCTGGGAGACAGGGTTCTCCGTACCGAGACAGCCGCCCATATGGGAAGCGCTCTTGTACTGGCGGCCTTGGGTTATATCTAAGCCCCCGGAGCCTGTAAGCCTGTAAGCCTGTAAGCCCATGAGCCTATAACACCCTGATAACCATTAATCCTCATTTCCAGCAATCAGCTCAGAGCCACTCCTGTCCTTCCAGTTCGCTCTCGTCCCGGAACACCTTGTAAAACTCGAATGCCGGCTCTTCATAGGGATGACTGACCCGTATAGCTTCAATACACAGGGGGACAATCTCTTCTGTCACCAGCATCTCCACCCTGACCTCCGGTACCTGTTCCAGCACCTTGTGCTCTCCCACAGCGGGGCTGCTCCCTTCCATGGGCATAAACTGCCCGGTTCCTTCTGTCTCCCAGCTGCAGCGGCTGTAAAGCCCCTGGCTGCCTGCCCCCACTTCAAAAAGGGCATCTTTGACTTTTTCTTTATGTTCCACAGGAACGAATACAACTAGTTTATACATATCCCTCTATGTACCTGATGGACGCAAAAGATTCAAGGTTTCTCTTTTTTTTAAGACCCTTATTGACAGGAAAGTGAGGTTTTAGTAATATGCTCGAGCAGTTGCCGCTGTAGCTCAGTCGGTAGAGCAGAGGACTGAAAATCCTCGTGTCAAGAGTTCGAATCTCTTCGGTGGCACT
>JAQQAM010000111.1 GCA_028532905.1 Spirochaetales bacterium | reverse complement strand
TTGACGGTGGCCTGAAAGAGATTCAGAACCTTCCCTCTACCCTTCAGTTCAATACAGACAATGCTCTGAAAGTCGCCAAAGTCATTGATGAGCTGAGAGCCAATGAAATGTATCCCGGAGACACCGTATCCAATGGCGGCTGGGGTCCTGCTTTTGCTCTTTACAATGAGGAAAAAGCGGCCATGATCTACACCTACCCCTGGATGCTCGGTTCCATGAGTCAGGGCGTTCAGGACAAGTCCAAAGTCATTGATGTTCCCCAGATTGCCGGTTCCGATGTGGATTCCTCTACATTCATCTCCGGTTTTGCCACATTCGGTTTTGCGGTTAACGATAAATCCTGGAACAATGCCTCCAAGAAACCCGGACTGAAAAAATTCATCGACTTCATGGTTTCCGATGAAATGTTCAACGAACTGATGAAAGGCGGACTGATCCCCACCAAAGCCTATGATATGCCCTTTGACGCCTTCAACGACGTTATGCAGCAGACTCTTAAGCATTATCAGGGACGAGCTCAGACCACATCCCACTTCTGGAATATTGACGAGCCTGCCAATGCCACCGCCCTCAAAGGCGGACTGGATGAGCTGTATGCCGGAATCATCGGACCCGATGAGTTCGTAAAAAAAGTACAGCAGTCTTTCGACAACAATAAATAATAATTACAGATCTGCACCCGGTACATGCCGGGTGCATTTTTATATGGACAAGTAATCAACCATGGTAAAAGAATTAGAAAAACTTAAGAACAGAGCGGCCGCCCTCTTTCTGGCACCCGGGCTGGGCCTTTATCTTCTCTTTGTAATCGGACCGCTTATTTTCTCCGTCTATTACAGTTTTGTAAAATGGAACGGAGTGGGTGCCAAAGAGTTTGTAGGCATTGCCAACTATATAAAGCTCTATAAATTTGATCAGTTCTGGATCGCCTTTATGAATAATATGAAGCTGATCATTGTCTCCCTTATCGTGCAGGTTCCTTCGGCTTTTATTTTTGCCTACCTGCTGTACCGGAACACAAAAGGGTATAAGGCCTTCCGGGCCATCCTCTTTCTTCCGGTGGTTGTCTCCCCCATTGCCATTGGAGCCATGTTCTCCATCTTCTACAACTCGGAGATCGGACTGTTTAACGTTCTGTTGGATGCCCTGCATATGGGCAGTCTGAAACGGCAGTGGCTCTCGGATCCGAAAATACTCCTGTATTCTGTTATGGCTCCCCAGGTCTGGCAGTTTATCGGCTACCATATGGTCATTCAGTTTGCTGCCATGCAGTCCATTCCCCATCAGGTGATTGAAAGCGCCTCCATTGACGGTGCCGGGTCCACGGGGATTCTCTTCCGGATTGTCCTGCCCATGATGTGGGATGTGATTCAGATATCCATCATTCTCTGTGTAACAGGTTCCCTGAAGGCTTTCGGCCACTCCTGGATTATGACCCAGGGAGGTCCGGGTGTCCGCTCCTCCTATCTGACGGTTCTGATGTTCAGAATGGCCTTCCTGGAGCGGAACTTCGGAATGTCCAGCGCCATATCACTGAATATCGTTGTCATGGCTCTTCTGTTCACTGTGGTCTTCAAACGTATGGCCAAACGGTCATCCATAGAGTATTAGGAGGAGAGTATGGATAAAATAAAAGACCAGAGTGCCGCAGTACTCAAGTATGCTGTTCTGATTCTCTCTTCACTGGTGGCTCTCTACCCCTTTATCTGGGTCATCCTCAGCTCTCTGAAGGATAATTTTGAGATCTACTCCAACTCCTTCGGCCTCCCCCAGGCCTATCAATGGGTGAACTACTATAAAGCCTGGACTGTTGGTAAGTTCGGAGTCAACTTTATAAACTCCGTTCTGATCTCATTTATCTCTACAGGCGTGGTGGTTATTATTTCGGCCATGGTGTCCTATTCCATCGGTCGGATCAAACCGAACAATGCTCTTTATACCTTTTTCACAATCGGAATTATGATTCCCCTTCATGCCCTTCTGATTCCCACATTTATCCTGATCAAGAATATGGGTATTATGAACACCAGACTCAGTCTATATCTGGTATACAGCGCTACCAATATATCCATGTCTGTTTTTATTCTTGTGAGTTTCATCAAGACCATCCCCTCGGCTCTGGATGAGGCGGCTCTGATTGAAGGGATGAACTTCTGGCAGATCTTCACAAAGGTGATCTTCCCCCTGTCCAAACCGGGACTGGCGACCATAGGGACTCTGGCTTTTCTAAACTGCTGGAATGAGTATGTTTATGCAGCGGTACTGATCGCCAAACCTGCCTTCAAGACCCTGCCTCTGGGCATTGCCTCCCTCAAGGGACAGTACTTCACGGATTACAGTCTGATGTGCGCCGGTCTGGCCATAACCATCGTGCCTGTCATGATTTTCTACATTCTTTTTCAGGAGCAGGTGATCAAGGGAATGACTGCAGGAGCTGTAAAAGGCTGAGGAAACAAGACAGGGAGTCCGGTTTTCAAAGGGTTGCGATGAACTCCTTCGGACTCATGCCTGTCTTTTTCCTGAAGACCTTGCAGAAATAATTCGGATTGCTGTAGCCGGTCAGTCCGGCTACATCTTTTATTTTCAGGCCCGGTTTTGCTAACAGTTCCCGGGCCTTTTCCATCCTTATATCCGTCAGATAATCCTTGAAGGTCCGTCCCGTCTCTTTGCTGAAAATATCGGAAAAATAACTTTCACTCAGATAGACCTGTGATGAAATATCACTGAGGCTGAGATCTCTTGAATAATCCCGCTCCATAATAGAAATGGCCTTTTTGATTCTGTCCCGCTCCTCTTCCACATCACCGGAGCTTTCATCGGAATCGTCACTCAGGACCATTTTAGACAGTTTTTCCATTCTGACCCGGTCTTCTCTTATTTTCTTTTCTGTTCTGTTCCGGATCTGGATTTTCTCCTTCACCCCTTTCAGAACGGAAAGCAGTTCCTCTTCGTCTACGGGCTTCAAAAGATAATCATGAACTCCCTGCTGCAGGGCTTTCTGGGCATAACTGAATTCACTGTGTCCGCTCAGAATGATGAACTCGGGGGCATGATCCAGTTTCGATGCCAGCTGAATCAGTTCTATTCCGTTCATTTCGGGCATGCGGATATCAGTGAGAATCACATCAGGCTTGAGAAAACGAATACTGCGCAGAGCCTCCTCGCCGTCGGAAGCACTCCCGGTCAGAAGAAACCCGTGACTTTTCCAGGGGATAAGATTCTCGATGAGAGAAACAATCCATGGTTCATCATCCACGATAAAAACTTTCAGCATACCCTACCTTCCAATGACATACATTCTGATCACAGTTTTCCCGCTGCGCAGATCAAATTCCAGCCCTCTGGGCTCTCCGTTCATGAGGCAGAGCCTTTTATGAACATTGGAGAGGCCAATTCCGCTGGAGCGGCCTTCTCCGGAACGGGGCCAGCTCTCTTCCACAAGCATCCTGTTCAGATCCCGAATCTGTTTTTCATCCAGAGAACTGCCGTCATTGCTGACTTCCAGAACCAGCAGCCTGCCCTCCTGACGGGCCTGAATATGGATGCGGGTTGTCTCCCGTCTCTCCTCTATTACATGCTTGAAGATATTCTCCACTACAGGCTGGAGCATCAATCTGGGAACCTCTGCCTCTCTGACCGGATCAGGTATATCCTCACTATATGCAAAGCGGCCGACATAGCGGTAATTCTGAACATTCAGATAGTGTCCCACATTCTCCAGCTCCCGTGACAGGGGCACCGCCTGTTTTTCCCGGTTAATGCTGTAGCGGAATATACAGGCCAGAGACTTGGCAATAGAGGAAACCTCGGGAACCCCCTTCTGCAGGCTGATTCCTCTGACCACTTCCAGGGTATTATAGAGAAAGTGGGGATTGATCTGTGCTTCCAGGGCAATCAGTTCCGCTTTCTCCTTCTCCTTTTCCCGCTCAACCGCTTCCAGCATAAGGCCTTCAATCTTGGATGTCATCTGATTGAAATTCTCCGCCAGGATTCTCAGGTCATGGTTATTAAACTCCGGGAGCTTCTGATTAAAATCCCCGTGGCCGAAACGCTGGATCTTATCCACAACATCCGTCAGAGGCAGAGTGATCCTGTTGGCCAGAAACAGTCCTGTAAAAACAGCAAGAATTGATAATGTAATAACAATAGCCACTGATATGAATCTGATGAAATTGAGGTGATCCTGTACTGAAGAACGGGGGATAACCGCAGCCAGAGTCCATCCGGTTTTATGGATATCCTTCCGGATGACAATGCTCCGCCTGTCATCCTCGTTTACCTCCCAGTTGCCGAAGAACCCCGGAGGGATCTGTCCGCTGGT
>JAQQAM010000110.1 GCA_028532905.1 Spirochaetales bacterium | reverse complement strand
GTTCCTCTTACGCTCTGGAGGCAATACAGAAACATGGTCCCTGGAAGGGATCCTATCTGTCAATAAAAAGGATTTTGAAATGTAATCCCCGGAATCCCGGCGGCTATGATCCGGTACCATAATATTTTGGAGTCATAATGGATAAGAATACCTTTCTGGCTATTATCCTGTCAGTTGTTGTTATTTCAGTAGGATTTGTTATTCAAACAACCTTTTTTATGCCTGAGGAAGCTCTGGTAGAAGCTCCCGCTGAAGTAGTCAGTGAAGTTGTTCAGGAATCAGAGCCTGCATCTACACCTGCCCCTGCAGCAGATACAGATACTGAATCAGTTGAATTTGATCTGGGGGATGAGAATTACATTGCCCGGAGTATTGATGTGGAAACAGATAAATTTCTGGTTACATTCAATACTGAGGGAGCTGTAATAACTTCTCTCAAACTGAAAGAACACCTGGACGGTGATCAGAATGTAGATATGATTCTGCAGGAAGACAGCAGTTTAGGGTCTTTCGGCCTTTCCTTTGGAGAAAATACTTCCTCCTATATGACAGAGGCCTATGATTATGAACATGTTTCAGGCAGCAATGAGTACAGTTTTATCAGAAACTATAAAGTTAAACTGAGCGACGGAACCTATTCTGAACCCTTTCAGATCAAGAAAAGTTTTATATTCTTCCCTGATGAATATATGTTTGAAATAAGAGTCTCTCTTATCAATTCTGTAAACTCCGCTATTCCTCTGAATTACGGCGGTTCTGCCTATACCCTTTCCACCGGACCCCAGATCGGGCCTGAGTTTGAAAAACTGGACGGCAGAAACGAATATAGAAAATACTTCTCCCTCACCGGAGATAAACGGTCTGATGCGAAAATCAAAAATGGTTTTGCAGAGTCTACAGGTCAGATGAAATGGAGTGCCATTGTCAACAAATACTTTGCCCTGATCGGTATTCCCGGTTCGGATGTGAGCAAGGTTATCTGGTCCAATGAAGCCACTGAGGGTCTCAAAGAGAGCTCAAAAATGTTCTATGTCAGATCTTCAACCAGAAGTTCCCGTGTAGAAGATGTATATCGTTTCTATGCCGGTCCCAAACTGAACAGAGAGCTTGGAAAATATAATCACGGGGCAGATAACCCCTTCGGTTTTTCCGATATGTATCTGGATAAAGCAGTGGATTCCAGCTCATGGCTGGGATGGCTTGAGTTTATTCTCAAGTTCTTTATGGAGACATTTTACAGACTCATCCCCAACTACGGGGTAGCTATTATTCTGCTGACTATCCTGATTAAGGTTATTTTCTTTCCCATTACCCACAAGAGTTATGAATCTACCGGTAAAATGCAGGCCATTCAGCCGAAGATTAAAGAACTCCAGGACAAATATAAAAACGATCCCAACAAGCTGAATAAAGAGATGGCAGATCTTTACAAGAAAGAAGGTGTTAACCCCATGGGCGGATGTCTTCCCCTTCTGATCCAGATGCCGATCTTTTTTGCCCTGTATGGATTATTAAATAAATATTTTGATTTAAGAGGTGCCGTATTTATTCAGGGCTGGATTACAGACCTGTCCGCACCTGAATCAATTCTGAATTTTGGCGACTTCACTCTTCCCTTACTGGGTTGGAATGATCTGAGACTTTTACCTATTCTTTATCTGGGAACACAGTTATTGATGAGTAAATTCACTCAGCAGCCCAGCACGGGAGGCCAGAGCGCCATGCAGACCAAGATGCTTACTCTGGGTATGCCGATTATGTTCTTCTTCATTCTGTACGATATGCCGTCAGGATTGTTGATCTACTGGACATTCTCAAACCTTCTGACAGCCGTTCAGCAGTGGTTTATCAGCAGCAGAAAGAAGAAACTGGCCTCAAGTTAAGGAGGATCGGAGTAAGCTCCTGAAATTGAAAATCGATAACCAGGAGTTATTTTATGGTAAAAGAATATGAAGGAAAGACGGAAAGGGAGGCTATAGAGAAAGCTGCCGCAGACCTTGGTATGGAGCAGGATCAGTTTGATGTTGAGATTGTAGAATCTGAACAGCATGGATTTTTCTTCAAGAGAGGAGCCGTCAGAATCAAGGTTTATGTAAATGAACCTCATCATCAGAATAAAACAGCTGTAGAAGCAATTGAACCTACCGGTGATATTGAACAACAGCTGATTGATTTTCTGAAGAAAACTATTGAATTGATGGGATATCCCGGAGAGGTGTCCATAACATTTAGAGAGAAGGGAAAGATCGGAATGGATATCCAGTCTGATCATTCCGCTATCCTGATTGGTAAGAAAGGTAAAAACCTGGATGCCCTTCAGATGCTGGTAAATGTTTTTGCCAGTAAAATCGGCGGAAGCAGCTACAGCGGTAAAGTCATAATTGATACAGAAAATTATAGACAACGCCGTGAAGAAAATCTGATCCGTCTGGCTACAAAGACAGCTGATCAGGTCTGCAAATCCAAATCTTCCAAGCTTCTGGAACCAATGAATCCCTTTGAAAGAAGACTGGTTCATATGGCTCTCAATGAAATGGATGAAGTGATTACCAAGAGTGAAGGTGAAGGCCTTTATAAACAGGTAAGAATCATCTACAAGGGAAGCAACAGCTGATAATTCACCTTTAATTAATAGTTTTATAAATAAAATACCGGGCAGTACGTAAAAATACTGACCCGGTTTTTTATAAAAATTTTTCGGGGCTAAAGCCCTGTATATTAGTCATTCAGCCCTCAGCTGAACATTTGAAGAAGCTTCTTTTTAAGATCCTTTGAACTGTTGGATATGAGAACAGATTTTTTCTCCAGATCTTTTACAGCAATAAGAGAATCAGGAAGAGAAGCTTTACGCCCCACAGCCTTTTCATAGACTTCTGTAAACTTACCCGCATGGGCTGTAGAAAGAACAGTCACGCTCTTTTCACCGCTGTCCAAGGCCGCTTTAATTCCAACAGCCGTATGAGGACAGACTTCATAACCATATGTATCAGATATCATTTTCATTGTACCCAGTGTGTCATCATCATTAACAATGGCGCCCTGAATGTCTTTCCGCATAGCCTCCACGTCATTGCTGTAAAGCTGCTGCATCCTTTCAAAGTTACTGGGTGCTCCCACATCCATGGCATTGGACCAGGTCTGTACAGAGGCTTTGGGCTCGTATATAGAGCTGGTCAGATAGGAAGGGACAACATCATTACTGTTTGTGGCAGCAATAAAATGATCTACATTCAGGCCCCATGTTTTAGCATACAGTCCGGCTGTCAGGTTTCCGAAGTTTCCGCTGGGAACACAGAAGGTTGTATGGTCTCCCCGCAGCCTGCTTTCGGCCCAGATATAGTAAAAGGACTGGGGTATCAGTCTCCCCAGGTTAATGGAATTGGCTGATGAAAGGCCGATATGATCCAGTTCACTGTCTGTAAAAGAATCTTTCACCATTCTCTGACAGTCGTCAAAGGAACCTTCCACCTCCAGTGCGTGTATATTCTTACCCAGGGTGGTCATCTGTTTTTCCTGAAGAGGACTGACCCTCCCGGAGGGGTAGAGTATGACCACATCAATATTTTCCTTGTCGTAGAAGGCTTTGGCAACAGCGCTGCCCGTATCTCCCGAAGTGGCTGTCAGAATAACAGCCTTGTGATCACTCCCTTTCAGGAAATATTCCATGGAGCTTGCCAGAAAGGAGGCTCCAAAGTCTTTGAAAGCGGAACTGGGGCCGTGATAGAGCTCCAGTATATTGATCTGATCATTCAGCCGTTTAATTGCAGGAGAAAAAGGGAACGCCCGGCGGGCCAGCTGCTGTGCATCGGCGGCGGGGATCTCATCTCCCAGAAGATTCTCAATCATTCCGGAGGCAACAGTCTGGAATGAACATTCACTGTCAAAACTTTCAAAGAGTCCCCGCAGATCCGGAGTTTCAAGAGGATAAAACAGTCCCCCGTCGGGTGAAAGCCCCTGAAAAACAGCCTCTTTGAAGCTCAATCTGTAATCAGCATTCCTGGTACTGGCAAATTTCATGTTCAAATCCTTATCCGATAAACTTTTTATGAACAGCTCTTAAAGCCTTTTCTTTGTTCTTCTGTTCAATAACAAATGAGATATTACGTTCAGACGATCCCTGGGCAATGGCCAGGATATTTACCTGTTCTTCACCAACGGCTGAGAACAGTTTTCCCGTAAGGCCAACCTGTCCGATCATGTTTTCACCGATTACCGCGATGATCACAAGATTATCAACCACATCGATTTTCTGAATTTTTCTTCGCTGGATGACTTCTTCCAGATTTTCGTTGAGTTTATCAACGGCTGCAGATGTTTCTTCAGTTCGGCAGAGTATGGAAATACTGTGTTCCGATGAGGCCTGGGTGATCATTATGATATTCACCCCTGCCTCAGCCAGTGAACTGAATATACGGGATGCAATTCCCGGCATTCCCATCATTCCCCCGCCTTCAATGTTGATCAGAGACAGATCATCAATGGAGGCAATTCCTGTGATAAAGCGTTCTTTTTTCGTGTAGTTTTTGGTAATCACAGTCCCTTCGGCAGAAGGATTCAGTGTATTTTTAATATAAACAGGTATATCTTTGTCGGTTGTGGGGACGAGTGTATAAGGATGAATCACCTCCGCACCGAAAAAGGAAAGCTCCATGGCTTCCTGTATACTCAGCTGAGGTATGACAAAGGCATTGGGAACGATTCTGGGGTCTGCTGTGAGAACTCCGTCCACATCGGTCCAAATCTCTACTTGTTCCGCATCCAGAGCCGCTCCGATAATACTGGCTGTATAGTCACTGCCGTTTCTTCCCAGAGTCGTTGTCCGGCCATCTTCATCAGAAGCGATAAAACCGCAGATGACGGGTATGACCTTGTCTGAGTCATGAAGGGCTCTTTTAACCTCTCTGTAGGTTCTCTCAAAGTTGACATTGCCCTTGCCATGGGTACTGTCGGTCTTAACAATATCTCTGGAATCAATATAGCGGGCAGAAAGACCCTTGAATTTAAGGTACTCAGCCACCTGCATACAGTTGAGTCTCTCTCCGAAACTCATAATCAGATCCATTGATTTGAGGGAGCATTCTCTGACCAGTTCAACACCGTGAAGGATTTCACTCAGATCAAGAAGCAGCTCTTTAATGGCATCCTCAAGCCCTTCGGGCTTGTTGTCCGCAAAAAGTTCATCCAGGCAGGTCAGGTGTTTTTTTTGAATCTCTTCAATATTGTCACGGTATTTCCGATCCCCTTTTTCTGCACATTCGGCAGCCTCTACCAGCAGGTTTGTCACCCCTTTCATTGCCGAAAGGACAACACTGAGAGGAGAAGAGGAACTGTCCCTGATTATTTCAAAAGTCTGACGGATTTTATCGGCATCAGCCAACGAACTGCCGCCGAATTTTTTTACGGTCATCTAAAGGTATCCTTAATTTTTGGTATTAAATGTTTATAGCTTTTTTTAGGACTTTTATCTATACCTCCCTATGGTTTGCTGATAGGATAGCAGTTGATTTAAATGCAAAGTATTATTGCACTATCCTTTGTAATATAAGAAATAAGTGGTGAACATAAACAATGCACAGATATGAGATTGAAGGCGGTTTTCCCATCAAGGGAAAAATTAAAGCCAGTGGAAATAAGAACGCAGCCCTGCCTTGTATAGCAGCCGTTCTCCTCAGTGATGAGGAGATAGAACTCAAGAATATTCCGGATATTGAAGATGTTCGGGTTATGACTGAAATTCTTGAACATCTGGGCTGCCGTGTTGAAAGACCTGGAAAAAATCATCTGAAATTCCAGATGACAGATATAAAGAATGAAATACCCGAAACCCTGGCCGCATCGGTAAGAGCGTCCATTCTATTTGCCGGACCCCTTCTGGCCCGGACCGGCAAGGTTGTTCTTCCTCCTCCCGGAGGAGATGTTATCGGACGCAGAAGGCTGGATACACACTTTCTGGCACTCACAGCACTTGGTGCCCAGGTGGAAGTGGACGGACAGTATACGATCATGGCCAACAAGCTGGTGGGTGTTGATATCTTTCTGGATGAAGCATCGGTTACGGCAACGGAAAATGCCATTATGGCAGCGGTTCTGGCCGAAGGGAAAACAACAATCAGAAATGCGGCTTCCGAGCCTCATGTTCAGGATTTGTGCTATATGCTCAATGGCATGGGAGCAGACATATCAGGAATCGGTTCCAATATTCTTTATATCAAGGGTGTAAAGAAACTCCATTCCGTCTCTTATACGATCGGAGCCGACTTTATGGAAGTGGGGTCCTATATCGGCCTGGCCGCCGTAACCAGGGGTGAGCTTGAAATTAGTCATGCCAACCCGGAACATATGAGAATGTGCAAAATTGCCTTCGGTAAACTGGGAATCCACTGGAGTTCCGATGGAGATTCCATTTATGTTCCTCCCAATCAGAGTATGAAAGTTCTCAGTGATATGGGGGGGATGATTCCTCAGATTGACGATGCCCCCTGGCCCGGTTTTCCACCTGACCTGACCAGTATAATTACTGTAGTAGCCACTCAGGTGGAAGGAACGGTTCTTATTCACGAAAAGATGTTTGAATCCAGAATGTTTTTTGTGGATAAGCTGATTTCAATGGGAGCCGGTATCATTCTCTGTGATCCCCACAGAGCCGTTGTGAGCGGTTCCAGAGTACTCAGCGGGTCTGATCTGGTCTCTCCTGATGTGAGAGCCGGTATGGCCATGGTCATTGCGGCTCTATGTGCCCGGGGGAACAGTACAATCCACAATGTGTATCAGATTGAAAGGGGTTATGAATCTCTTGTAAATAAACTGGTTTCACTGGGTGCCCATATTAAAAGGGTTAAAGAGTAACAACTCTTTTCCACAAGTTATCCACAAGGGAATTTTCGAATTTTCGGAAATTCCCTTTTTTTCTGAAGATATGAAAATTCCGATATATGAATTTTATATCCTTATATCGTAAGCATTTAAATAATTTAATAGTTAATTTTTGAAATTTATTATCTTTATAAAAATGGTCAGACTAGAGAAATTAATGAGATTTATACAGTTTATCCACAGTTTTGCACAAGTTATCCACAGGCATCGTTAATATATAACCCCGTTTATTTGCACTGTTAAGCTCGAAATCTTTTCCATAGATATGGGGCAGCTGTTTTTTCAGCTTGCTGCGAATCCGGTATATATGGACGTACAGGGACTTTTCACTCAGTTCTGATTCAGGTGGAAGCCTTTTTTTCAAATCCCTGAAGGACATATAATCATTGGGATTTTCCAGCAGCACAGCAACAATTCTGTTTTCCTGAGGACTAAAAGGGATGTTCCTGTTGTCGACCCTGAGGAAATTGCTGCTGAAACTGATCTCGGTACCGTTAATCTGTATTTTTTTGGCTTCAGACAGTCTGCTGACCCGTATTATCAGTTCCGTTATTCCCCATGGTTCTTTTAGAAAATCATCAGCCCCTGCGATGAATGCTCCCTCCAGATCCTGATCAGAACCAAAGACCAGGGTACGGTAATTTTTCAGTTCATGATAATTCTCAAGAAACAGGGGGTAAGGAATAACAATTACCGAAACACTGTGGGGGATGGAAGAGAGGGACTCGAGAAAATGAAAACGGCTGTACCAATCAGAATAGATATCCCTGATTTCAAACTGCACAGCGACAGGCAGTTGTACACAGCAGATATCCCTTACAACAGGCATATAAAAAAACCGGGCTGAACAGCCCGGTTGATTTTATCCCAGAAATACCTGGCCCGTATTGTCTATGGCCAGGATTGTCTTACACTCACTGCATCTGAAACGTCCCGGCTTGGTGGCCTTCAGTTTCTTGGAACAGATGGGACATCTGAATATTTTAGGAAAGATATCACTTGATTTCGTTTCACCTTCGCTTTCAAAGAAAGCAACCGCCTCATCAAGATTATCTTTGATATTGAAAAACTGTGAAAAACCGAGAAGCTGAAAGACCTCATACACCTTGGGCTGTATTTCCAGGAGTACCAGGTTTCCCCCTCTGGGTTTAACAGTTTTCAGGAAAGCGGTAAATGATCCGATTCCTGTACTGGATACATAATTCAGACTGCCGCAATGGAAAATGAGACGGGTATAACCGGACTCAATGGCCTTGTTCACTCTTTTCTGAAAAAGATTTGAATTGTATGTATCAATATAACCGGTAAGATACAGAACCAGACAACCCTTTACAGAATCAATCTTCTGAAGTCTTATTTTAAGACTGTCGTCTTTTTCTATATCAAAACCTGCTACGATTTCATTGTTACCGCTCATATATTAATCACCCTTAAATTATGTAGAAATACTAATAGAATATACATCCTTTATTCTATTAATCTGCTGACCGTTTGTCAAATGAATAAAAACAGTATTTTTTTTATTGCAGTATACTTATAGAGTATACTTGATATGAGGGAATTGGGGATGTAATATTGAGTAAAAGAGTGATTTATTTTTGCGGAAGGAGAATTCTAATGAAGAATCGCCTGTTTATATTTCTGTTTCTGCTCATCCTTGTGTTCCCTTCCTTTGTGCCTGCACAAAACAACAGTATTGATAATCTCCTTTTCAGCATGACTGTAAAGGATTTGAATGAGCTGGGTAAAGAGGAGTTGAATTCTCTTGCCGAGTCGGGAGACTGGCTTCTGCTGGACGGTTCCATTGCCGGTATGACTCTGTATTCCGGAAAAGATGAAGAGTATCTGCTGGATGTTCTGCTGATGCAGGGTGAATGGATGGGACTGGAAGAGGTCAGAAAGTATGATTGCCATCTGATTTTTCAGGGAGAAAAATGGAGAGAGATCATACCGGATAAAACTCCCCGAAAACCTGCCCCCGGTCAGATTCTGCTCAATGCCAGGGTACTTGTTCTGGCACAGGTACTGGGATATGAGGAAGGGGAAGAGGGACTTGTCTGTTATCTGATGGTGGATCAGATCAGAGAACTTCCCTGATTTCATTTCAGTAAAAGAGTATATGCTCCTCCCTGATTTCTCTTCCTTCCTCTGACAGGATGGAAGCCCTTTTGATAATGGATAAAAGCTCCCTGATATTCCCGGGCCACTCATAGTTGAGAAGCTTCATTAAAGCAGCATTACTGAAAAATTTATCTGACTTGTCCATTTTCAGAAAATGGGAACACAGCAGGGGAATATCTGTTCTTCTGTCTCTGAGCGCCGGAAGTTTAATCATAAGAACATTCAGTCTATAGTAGAGATCTTTTCTGAATTCTCCCCTTTGAATCATGGATTTCAAGTCAGAAGAGGTCGCACTGATGATGCGGACATCCACTTTACGGCTGTGGGTACACCCCAGTCTTGTAATACTGCGATCTTCCAGAACCCTCAGCAGTTTGGCCTGAAGAGTCAGAGGAAGTTCTCCGATTTCATCCAGAAACAGTGTGCCCCGGTCAGCAGCTTCGAAGTAACCCTGCTTGCTGATTGAATCGGTATAGGCCCCCCGTACAGATCCGAAAAGCTCATTTTCCAGAAGGGTTTCAGGTATGGCCGCACAGTTCACAGCCAGAAACCTTCCCCCCCGCCTGCTGTATTTGTGAAGGGCTCTGGCACAGATTTCCTTCCCTGTTCCTGTCTCACCGAAGAGATTGACAGATTCAGGGCTGGGGGCAAACTGGCTTATGGTTTTCTTGACATTGCACAGAGCCTCGCTTTCTCCAATCAAACCCATATCTTTGAAGCAATCCTTCTCTTTTCCAGTGGATTCTTTTCTGTGAACAATAAGGATTTTATTCAGCTGACTGTTATCGTAGGGATAGGGAAGATAAGAGTAGCCCTTCTGGGTCATGTCCAGAACAAGCTCCAGCTCATCGTTCCGGTTACCCCAGAGCAGGATTTTGCTGATATAGGGAACCTTCTCTTCATGGAGAAGATTTTCCTTGCTCCAGTCATCGGAACCGAGGATTATCAGATCCGGTTGATGCCTGTCAAATTCATCTTCCCGAAAGCTGGGAATATTCGTCAGAGATATATAAGGAGGGACCAGGGATTTCAGAAGCTGATAATTCCTGGTATTCAAACAGGAGAGAACAGTCATTTACAAATTCCTGAGAAAGGTTTGTAAAATTGTAATAAACAAGCGTTAATTATTCAATAACATTTATAAATTCGTGAATTTCTTTCCACTCAATTCTCAGAAAGCGGCTGATCAGCTTACCGCATCTGTGTCTGATTTCCGGAATGGAGACGATAAGAGCCACAGCTTTTCCGATGATTCCAGGCATGATCAGAAATATGGAAACCAGAACTGTACCGGGAAAAAGGAAGTAGTAATATTCTGAATAATAATGATTTTCTGTATTGTTTCTGATGATTCTCAGATTCTTCTTTATCATATGCCTGGCCATGTAAAAACCAAGAATACTCAGAACAAAGAGTATGGCCATAAACAGATATTTACCGGTCAGCGTTGCCAGAAGTATGATGAGGTAACAGTCCAGAAGGGGGATCAGAGCGGCAAGGAGTAGAAAATAAAGATACCGGACCGTATTTTCCGGATTAAGAATGTCATAAAGAACTTTTATATTCAGCATTGATTTTTCCTGTGTTGATTTATCTTATCTATTTTTAATTTTTTCTATTGTCAGGAGGATGAAAAAAAGAAAATGCCTCAAAAGACGCCAGGGCAGCAGTATGGACATCAGGGTTTTACCGATGATTCTCCCTGTTGAACTGTTAACCGGCTTGGCTGATTTACCGGAGAAAACTTCAAAACAGCTTCTTCCCCAGAGGCTCAGTCCGGCAGGAAAATCTTTTCTGTTTCTGTAGAGCCAGAGATTATTCCCTTTCAGTCCTTTTCCTGTGAGCAGAAGAGAGGGTGAAGATTTATGGACAGCCAGTATAATATTTTTTTCTTCCTGGGGAGAGAAGGAACCCGCATACCGCCCGACAATATGGAGTCCGGGAAAGGACGTTTTCAAATTGGATTCAGATTTCAGGATATTTTTTTTTCTGGATCCCAGGATATAAAGGGATTTGCCGGAGGATTCCAGAACCCCCAGCAGACGGATCACAAATGTAAAGGGATTGAAAACACGGGGAATCTCCTTTTTGAGATACCTGGCAGCAAAAACAACGGATGTTGTAATAGGTATATTGAGACGTGAGGAACGGAGACAGTTCATATACTCTCTGCTGAACTGGGCTTTCATAATATCCAGATAGGTTATAAGACAGATCTGTCCCGGTTTATCCTCTTCCAAAAGAGATTTTACAGCTCCTTCCAGCTCCTCTTCAGAAAGAAGATCCACAGG
Organism: Spirochaetales bacterium; assembly: GCA_028532905.1. Taxonomy (GTDB): domain Bacteria; phylum Spirochaetota; class Spirochaetia; order DSM-2461; family DSM-2461; genus Oceanispirochaeta. Next base: position 2,497 of record JAQQAM010000110.1, on the reverse strand, counting down.
AATATGCAGGATGCTGATTCGTCTGTTCTGATACATTAACTTAACTCCATGCTGCTTATAATCGTCCCCAGTGCAAAAATGCTGGCGGTCTCGGCCCGGAGGACATTATGTCCGAGAAAAAGAGATGAATACCCCTTTTTCTTCATTATTTCAATTTCACTGTCAGCGAGTCCACCCTCGGATCCGATTATTAAATGAATCTCCCTGATCTTGCGTGTTTTCATTTCAGAAAGAGGGCTTGCTGCCAGTTTTTCCTGATGACAGAACAGCCCCATACTGTCTTCTCCCGCATCAGGAAGTTCATCGAAGGATATGAGCTCCCTGAGCCCGGTATTAACAGAGGAACCGCTCTGCTGCCTGGCTTCTTTGATTATTTTCTGCCAGCGGTCGAATTTACTCTTTTCATTTCCACTGAGTTTCACCTGGGAATACCGGCTGTTCAGCAGGGTGATACTGGACACACCCGCTTCAACGGCCTGTCTGATCATAAGATCCTGCTTTTTTCCCTTACAGAGGCAGAGGTAGAGGTGAATGGCGTAATCCCTTTGATTAAAAAGCAGTTCTTCCTTCACCAGCAGATCGCACTCTTCCTCTCTGATCGCTGTAAGGGTGCCGGTAAAGCGGGTAGAGTCTGAGTCTGACAGCTCGAGACTGTCGCCGGACTGCATACGGCGCACCCGGCAGAGGTAATGAAATTCCTCTCCAGTCAGGGTTACAGTTTCACCGGGAGTCAGTTGCTGATTACAGATAAACTGTTTCATCCGATCCCTTTCAGTACCTGAACATGAAATTTTCTGTTTCTGGGGCCGTCAAACTCACAAAAGTAGATGCCCTGCCATGTTCCCAGGACGGCTTTACCCTTATAAACCGGAATCATGACATGGAGGCCTGTGAATGTTGTTTTAATATGAGCCGCTGAATTTCCTTCCATATGCCGGTAGTTGTCAGAGAAGGGAACGATTTTATTCATCTCATATATTATATCCCTCTGCACATCGGGGTCTGCATTTTCATTAATTGTGATGCCGGCAGTTGTATGGGGACTGTAGACCATACAGATCCCCTCATCTACACCGCTTTCCCTAATGAGCTCATTGACTCTGTAGGAGATATCAACCATTCCGGTCTGACTGCCGGTTCTCAAGCTTTCAGTAAATAACACAATATCAGTCTCCGATCAGTTCCATTACCTTCTGCAGGGACTTGTCATATTTCAGATCAAACACCGGCGGATCATCCAGCCGTCTGTTCATTTCGTTTCTGATCATGATTTTCAGGAAATCCGAGTTAAGCTTAATGCCGTCATTTCTGAGACTGGAAATAAACTGGTCAATCTTACTGTCATCGGGCTGGGGATTTTCATTTATAAAAATACCGATTCTGTTTTCTTCCAGGAGGACTCTGTAGTCTTCAATATCGGTTTCACTGAGTTCTTTTTCTTCTACCAGAATATCCGGCTCGATTCCTGTCTTGTCAATATTGACACCGCTGGGGGTATAGTACCGGGCCATGGTCAGTTTTATGGCACTGTCTCCGAGCATGAGCATCTGCTGTACAGAGCCCTTTCCGTAGGTAGTCTGTCCCACAACAGTTGCCCGGCCCCGGTCTTTGAGAACTCCCGTCAGAATTTCAGATGCCGATGCTGATCCATTGTCGATGAGAACATAAATATCAGTCTTGTCCGAGACAAGAACACCCTGTGTCGCTTTGAAAATCTCATTTTCACCGGGGATTCTGGAGCGGGTGCTCACAATAGTACCGTTATTGAAAAAGAAATCGCTTATATCCACTACAGAATTAAGGAGTCCTCCGGGATTGCTTCTGACATCCACAACAATGGAGTCCACTCTCTTCCGCTTAAAATCCTTCAGAGCTTCTTCCACCCGCTCTGTAGTATAGGGTGTAAACTGAATGATTCTCAGATATCCGGTTTTTTTATCTATATAATCCCATTTCACAGTGGGGATTTCAATGATTGCCCTGGTGATGACCACATCAAAGGTAATATCCTCACCCCTGAGAATTGTCACAGTAACATCACTACCAGCCGGACCGCGGAGGATACCCGACACTTCATCCGTGCTGAGGTCTTTTGCCGATTCCCCATCAATTTTGTAGATGTAATCTCCGGCATGAATTCCGGCTCTGTATGCGGGAGTTCCCTCGATGGGAGAAACGACTTTGACATAGGGTTTTCTGCCGTTGGCACTGCCCTCCTCAAATATATCCTTTGAGATATAAAGACCCACACCGCCGAACTGGCCGCTGGTTGTGTCTGTGAGAGACTGTAGTTCCTCTTCGCTGAGGTAGAGGGAATAAGGATCATCCAGGCTTTCAAAGAGACCTCTCATGGCCCCTTGAAACAGCTGTTCGGGAGGAACTTCATCCACATAGTTTCTGAGTATCAGATAATAAGCGGTTTCAAAAAGTCTGAGATATTTTTAGGTGCTCATTCCTTAAGACTGTTCAAAAAAAGTGGGTGCCAGGACGACCACAA
>JAQQAM010000109.1 GCA_028532905.1 Spirochaetales bacterium | reverse complement strand
TATCTATCTGAACAGCCTTTTCGGTCATCTGGGTCGATTTTGACCCCGAATCGGAATGAACCACTTCCATGAGTCCTGTAGCCCCGGAGCGGCTCTCATTAAAATGACTGACAACTCCGCCGTTGAGGATTTCTTCAATGATGGTTCTTGCCCCGTTCAGCATCAGGCTGACCCTGCGGGAATCCATATCGTGGAGATGGTTCAGGTACTGAATTCCCGGATACCGGCTCTCCATGGACTGCAGAACAGATCTGTACCCTTCTGCATCGGCTTCTGTATTACTGAGCTGACTGTAAAAATCGTCATAACTGCGCAGAATCCGTTTTGTAATATCATCTTTAATGACATAAACCGGCAGGATCAGATCCATGGCCAGTTTCATTTTTTTCTCTGTTGCATCCTGATTTATAAATGTCAGGGGTTTGCTGAGGATCACATCCTCTTCCACAACATCGCCAATACCATAACTGTAATATGCTTCTCTCAGAAATATCTTGTCAAACTGAGTCAGAAGCAGAATGGAAATAACAAAGACAGAATAGAAAACAATCAACAGCCTGCGGCTGATGGTTTTATTGTCTTTGAGAAGGGGATGTTCGAGGAAATTAACTCGTATGTTCCTGTTCATAAGCCTCTAATATTTTTGTTACCAAAGGATGCCGGACGACATCCTTCCGGTTGAAGGATGAAAAACCTATACCTTCCACATCCTTCAGCAGCCGCTCCGCCTCCAGCAGACCGGACTGTTCCTTTCGGGGCAGATCAATCTGTGTCAGATCTCCCGTTATGATAGCACGGGAACCCATCCCCAGACGGGTGAGAAACATTTTCATCTGTTCCCGTGATGTATTTTGTGCCTCATCCAGCACGATTATGCAATTTTTGAGACTCCGCCCTCTCATATAGGCAAGGGGTGAAATTTCAAACAGATTCATTTCCTGCATCTTCTGCAGTGCCGGGGCTGTGAGCAGATCCTCCATGGCATCGAAGAGGGGTTTCAGATAGGGATCAAGCTTCTGAGTCAGGTCTCCCGGCAGGAATCCGAGGCTCTCGCCCGCTTCCACAACGGGTCTGGAGAGAATCAGTTTTCTGTACCGTCTGCTGAGAATCTCATTAAGGGCAAAAGCAACGGCCAGGAATGTCTTTCCTGTTCCGGCAGGCCCCACCCCGAAACACAGATCATTACTCTGCATCTGCGTCATATAGCGGGCCTGATTCAGGTTTCTGGCGGTGATCCGGCCGCTTCCGCCGGGTATATTGATCTCATTTTCCAGAAAATCAATACTCCCGGGTGCATCCTCGCCTTCAGAGAAGGCCTGATACAGGGTATCGATCATATAGGCATCGGGAGTTCTCCCGCTTTTAGCATAAAAAAGTATGTCGTTGAGAATGGATTCGAATATATGGTATTTTTCACTGGCTTCAGTGGATAGATGGATCTCGTTTCCCCGGGTGTAAATTCTGCTTTCCAGCAGGGTCTCCAATTGCTTGAGGTTGCGGTCATTTGCTCCGCAGACTTTCCCGAGAATATCCGGATCTTCAATGACGATCATATCAGTTTTAATCAATTAAAATCCTTAATAGCGGACATTTTAACGCCTGAACATATCCATAGTCAAGAACTTGAGAGGATCAGCGGTTATCCACGGTCCAGTCATCACCCTTTCTCTGAACCAGAGATTTGATCTGGGGAATGGGATTCCAGATGATGGCAATGGAGAATTCGGAGTACCAGTCATAGCTCTTATTCTCCAGCCGGGGAGTTCCCGAATACAAAAAGGTAAGATCCCAGTCTCTTAAGTGATGAACCAGTTCAAGATCGATGGACTGGAGGTTGAAGTTTGAATCATAACGGTCCTGCTGATCAGGACTGAAGAAGTTGAAAGATTTGGCAAGATCCTTCCAGAAACTGTAATCTTCCTGAATGCCCAGCTGATCCCTGTATTTCTCAAAATAGAGATACATATTACTGTTCCGGGTGGACATGGTGAATTTAAAGTCCAGAAACTGATGAATCCGGTAATTGAATCCCCATGAGAAATTGAGGGAACTGTCATTGAACTGCTGCAGATTTGAAGTCCAGCCCAGATTGACATTGGTGGTCAGATTCATCCGGTTATGCCAGAAATTCCACTGGGACAGCTCATATTTATACCCGGTTGTAAAGGTGGAGGGAACAAAGGCATCTTCACCGGCAATCCAGCTGCTGTTCTCCAGGTCCCAGCTGTAGGGGGTGGTGTACTCATGGGTATAGGTTGAATAGAGGCCGAAGACTGACACGGATGACACACTTTTACTCAGTTCTTTTTTTTCTACATCGTATTCCAGAGACTGGCTGAGGGTTATTTTTTCAATTGGCTTATAGGTGGATGAGAGTATAAAAGGCTGAAAGGTCCACTCCTCTTCTTCCCGGATTGATGTCTGACTGACAGATGTTTTCCAGTTGAACACATCGTAGCCCACTGTACTGGTATAGCTTTCCCGGCTGTCCAGGGGGGGCAGATTGTAACTGGAATCACTGGAGGCAAAGATATATTCTCCGTCATACTTCAACAGCATTCCGGCTTTATGCTGGTTGACGGTATCTTCATCCCATGAGCCCCAGACCTCGTCATAGACAGGGACTCCCCCCTCTTCATATGACTCGAATGTTTTTTTATACAACTGATTGTCCAGGTTATAGCTCATTCTTGTGGCATTGAAAAACTTGTTCATCTTAAAGGGATAGACTGAGGTTTGGAAGGCATTGTTCCAGTCTATTGAACGGGCCTGATAATCACTGAGAAGCTGGCTGTATTCCAGATCTCCTTCTTCCACGCCAAAGGCATTGAGATGGGTTCTGTAGTTGTTGGTGTAACTGTTGTTATTGGTGACAACAATCCTGCTGTCCAGAATGCTGTTATCCACCTTGCTGGTAAATCTGTTGTTGCTGACGATATAGGATTCAGCCATTTTGAAATCGATATCACCGGGCTGTTCCCATTCGGCATTGTCTGTAAACCCCTCCAGATTAAAGTCAGAATTGAGAGAATAGGTCAGCTTTCCGCTGTAATACTGAGGTTTTGTGCTGGTAAACAACGCAGACCAAGTCTCCCCGGGCTGGAGCCTTCCCCGCTCTGTTTTTTCAGCCTCCTCTTCATTCTCTGCATTCTCTTCCCAGGGGGGAGTCAGTTCCGCCCTCTGGTCTTCTTCCTCTTCATCTCCCTGGAAATCCCATCCCCATCCGTCACGGGTGGAAAATGAAAGAGGAGAGCCTGACATGATTAGAGAAGCCTGGGGAAGATTGAGTTTTTCGGGATAAAAGAAAACCCGTGAGGGAGAAAGGGTGCTGTCAACGGCGGTATTGTCCCGTCTGTTCCATTCCAGATTCATCCTTACCTGAGACAGGGATATGGACTGGACAAAGGGTTTCATAAACTCGGGGCTGAAGGTTTTTGAATAGGAGACAACCCAGTCCATGTCGGTAATCGTATCCTGGGTTCTGTCCTCGCTGTCATCGGAGGTGAGAAGGCTGCTGAGCCAGTCAAAATTCTCTTCCCGGTCCATAAAATCGACATTAAAAAAGGGGTCTGAATAGAACCTCAGATTGCCGGTAAAATCTCCCGCCTGAAAACTGAGATCATTCCCCCAGCGGAAGGGGAGCTCCGTGTCTCCCAGAACAGAACTGTTCCACTGGGGCTCATAGCTGCCGCTATCATTTTCAAAATAGATATTCTCGCCGCTGTCCACATTCCGGCTGACACCAATTCCGCTGGTAAACTCGGCACTCTTTAAATATCCATGGTTATTGAAACTGCCGCTGAAGCCGGAATAGGCCCCCAGCTTACTGTACCAGTCTGTCATGAACTTCAGATAATCTTCGGTCCCGGGATCTTTATCTGTTTTCTCCTCCTTGAACAGATAGAGACCTTCTCTCACAAGTACATAGTTCTTAGCCCCGCCTCCCAGATTGAAAAAGGATGAATCTCCCCCCTCGGATTCAGGTTTCTGTCCCAGAAGGTAAGTGGTGGTCTGTATAAAGGTCCCTTTTCCGGTTTTGGAACCCACCACAGGATTGAAAATAAGATCGTTACCCGGTTTGAAATAGAAGGGAATATATAGAAGAGGGACATGACCGACGTAGAGAACACCGCTGAGGATACCCCACTCCCCCAGCCCCATAAGCCACAGTTTTCTGGCTTTCAGATGGAAATCAGGATCAGGCCGGTCCTGGGTTTTGATCAGGCCGTCCTCCAGAATAAAGATTCCCCCTTTCCCGGACTTTCTGAGCACGTCGCCGCTGAAATAAAAGGTTTGCTCTTCCCCTTCAACCTCTTCATCCCTTAAAGAAGTCCCTTTAAAGATAAGACCATTCCAGGAGCTGACAGAGAAATCCAGGGTATCACCGTAGAAAATATCCTCTGAATCCTTGCTGATCAGTGTGTACTTCAGATTTCCCTTTGCCGTAATGACCTGATTGGTCTGATTGAAAATCAGCTCTTCCGACTGAATAATATGGGTTCTGGGGTTTGCGCCGCTCTCCACCATTTCCACTTCCACATCCCCTTTGAGAACAATCATCTGCTGATCATTTTCCTCAATGGTGAAATAGTCGGTGTGATAGGCGGAGCGGACCGTTATAACCGACGTGTTACTGTCCTGAGTTTTCTGAGGAGAGGGACTGATTTTGTAAAATCGGAACAGGGATGCCCTCAGTGAATCGGCATTGCCCCCGTCACTCAGCCCCAGACTCTTACACCAGGCCACCAGTTCATAATACCCGGCTGTTTCTATATCCTTGACCAGAGTCTTTTCATACAGACTGAGCTCGGGTTCTGGTGGAGGTTCCGGGTTTTCGGCTCCGGGTTCGGCAGGAGCTTCCGGTTCTCCGGTATCCGGTTCAGAGGCTGTTTCCTCCAGGGCAGCACCGGATTCAGGAGAATCCTCTGCCGACCCGGTAACCTGGGCGCTCAGAGGACTGGCCAGAAGAATGAGGACTAGTACTGAAAGGATTCCGGGACTTTTTTTCATGCTCAGGGGAGAAGTTCTTTCAAAAACCTGCCTGTATAGGATTTTTTACTCCGGGCCACCTCTTCAGGTGTTCCGGCTACAACCAGATGACCTCCCTTATCCCCTCCTTCGGGTCCCAGATCGATAACATGATCTGAAACTTTGATTACATCAAGATTGTGTTCAATCATACATATTGTATTCTTTTTATCAACCAGGGTCTGCAGCACATCCAGAAGCTGTTTTACATCGGCAAAATGGAGTCCGGTGGTGGGTTCATCAATGATATAGAAGGTCTTTCCTGTAGAGCGTTTAGACAGCTCCAGAGACAGTTTAACCCTCTGCGCCTCACCCCCGGAAAGGGTCAGTGCCGACTGCCCCAGTTTGATATACCCCAGCCCGACGGACTGGAGGGTCCGGCATTTATGGGCAATAGAGGGGATTGCCGAGAAGAACTCGACAGCCTCATCAATGGGCATTTCAAGAACTTCATGGATATTTTTCCCTTTGTAGCGGATCTCCAGGGTCTCCCTGTTGAACCGTTTTCCCTTACACACATCACAGGTAACGTAAACATCCGGCAGAAAATGCATCTCTATTTTCTGGGTACCCGCCCCCTGACAGTTCTCACAGCGGCCGCCCTTCACATTGAAGGAGAAGCGCCCCGGCTTGTAGCCCCGGGCTTTGGCATCGGGGAGAGAGGAAAAAAGATCCCTGATGGGGGTGAAAAGTCCCACATAGGTAGCCGGGTTGGACCGGGGTGTTCTGCCGATGGCACTCTGGTCTATGCAGATAACCTTGTCAATTTCATCCATGCCGTCGATGCTTTTGCAGGCGCCCACAGTTTTTTTGGATTTGTGCAGGTGATTACTCAATCCGGGATACAGAATGTCTGTGAGGAATGTGGATTTTCCGGAACCAGAAACCCCTGTGATCACAGTCATGGTGCCCAGAGGAACGGAGATATCTATATTTTTCAGGTTATGCTCTGTACAGCCCTTAACATCAATAAACTTGCCGGTTCCCTTTCTTCTGTCACCGGGAGGTTCGATGGTCACCGCACCGCTGAGGAAGCGGCCTGTGGGGCTGTCGGGGTTGTCCTTGATCTGCTGTACAGTACCCTGGGCAGCAATCCGTCCGCCGTGGACTCCGGCACCGGGCCCGATATCCACAATATAGTCGGCGGTCAGTAGAGTCTGTTCGTCATGCTCCACCACAATCAGGGTATTTCCGATATCCCTGAGATGCTTCAGGGTGTTGATAAGCCGTTCATTATCCCTCTGATGCAGACCGATGGTGGGCTCATCCAGAATATACAGAACCCCCACCAGGGAGGAACCGATCTGGGTGGCCAGCCGGATTCTCTGGGCTTCTCCCCCTGAGAGAGTGGCCGCTTCCCGGTGGAGAGTCAGATACTCGAGCCCCACACTCTCCAGAAAGCTCAGCCGGTCCCGAATCTCCTTCATGATCTGATGGGCAATATGCATCTCGGTTTCATTGAGTTCCAGAGTGTTGAAGAATGAGCTGCTCTCCTTGATGGAGAGTTTTGTCAGTTCATCAATGTTCTTTTTATGAACCAGAACATGAAGAGCTTCTTTTTTGAGGCGTTTTCCGCCGCAGGAGTGGCAGGTCCGTTTTTCCATAAACTCTTCAATCCAGCTTTTCATGGAATCCGAACTGGTCTCTTTATACCTCCGCTTCAGATCGTCAATAATTCCCTTGTACTGGGAGGTATATTCAAAACGGCCTGTGCCTTCTTTGTTTTCGTACAGTACTTCTATGGCATCATCTGTTCCATAGAGCATGATATCCAGAATCTTCGGGTCCAGATCTTCCAGAGGAGTATCGAGAGAGAAATCGTAGAACTTGGCCAGAGCTTCAAACCAGCTGCGGTGCCAGTTGGCCTTGGGATTGTAGGGAGCCACTCCGTGCTTGTTGAAGGAGAGACTCAGATCGGGGAAAATCTTATCCCGGGAAAACTCCAGGGTCTGTCCCAGACCAGAACAGGCGGGACAGGCACCATAGGGATTGTTGAAACTGAACAGCCGGGGCTGAAGCTCGGGCATACTGTAGCCGCAGCTGGGACAGGAGTTCTTTTCAGAGAAGAACTGTTCCGTATTTTCACTTTTATCCTGTATGATCACCTTTCCTTCTGAAAGGGTCAGAGCGGTTTCGATAGACTGGGTCAGTCTGGAAATGGTCTCATCGCTGAGTTTGACACGGTCCACCACAACTTCAATGGAGTGTTTTTTGTTTTTCTCCAGCTTGATCTCGTCTTCCAGGGACAGAATCTCCCCGTCCACACGAACACGGACAAATCCGGATTTAAGGGCATCTTCAAAGATTTTTTTATGCTCACCCTTTTTCCCCCGGACAAGAGGAGCCAGAATGACTAGTTTGCTGCCCTCTTCCTTGGACCGGACGGCATCTATAATCTGATCCACAGACTGTTCCTTGATCTCCACACCGCAGTCCGGACAATAGGGAACACCCACACGGGCAAAAAGAAGCCTGAGATAATCATATATTTCTGTTATGGTTCCCACGGTGGACCGGGGATTCTTATGGGTTGTTTTCTGTTCTATGGAGATAGCCGGCGAGAGGCCTTCGATATAATCCACATCGGGCTTGTCCATCCTGCCCAGAAACTGTCTGGCATAGGCCGACAGAGATTCGACATACCGCCTCTGTCCTTCTGCAAAAATCGTATCGAAGGCAAGTGATGACTTCCCGCTGCCGCTGAGTCCCGAAATGACGATGAAACTGTCTCTCGGGAGTTCCAGGTTTATATTTTTAAGGTTGTGTTCCCTGGCACCTTTGATAATAAGATTCTTCATGCAGGTACTATACTCCTGTTCAGTACTTTAAGAAAGGGGTCTCCAGTTCAGGATTCATTATTTTTCCTTCCGCCAGCTTTTTCCAGGGCGTCTGGTTTCCGCTTAGAATCAGGAGCGCCCACAGCTCATCGGCTGAATCGGGATGCCCTTCTCGGTACAGGGCTTCCGCCAGAAAAAACATTGAACTGTAGAGAGCCTCCATATTCAGAAAACCGGGGTTATGGTCTTCTATTTTCAACAGTGTATAGGCAGACGGGGTCATTGAAAAGCGGGGAAATCTCTTTTTGATTATTGCTTCCGCTGTCATGACATCATTTTCAATATCAATGGCTTCGAGAGTGTTCAGATCTCTCTGAAAAGAAAAGGCCTCGCCGCTCTGGCGGCAGAAATCTTCATATACCCTGATCAGGAACTCACCATCATTTCCCCAGGCCTCTTCCATATTCACAGGAAATGAAAAATCCGGGTAGCGGTTGATCAGGGATTCAATCCCTGCCGTATACACTGTCATCAGGGGATACAGATTTTTGATCACCGAACTTTTCCACAGCTCCCTGCTGTTGTAATACCGCCCGAGACGGCTGCTGGCTTCAAGGGAATAGCTGAGTTTGATGCGGTACAGGAGGAGCAGCTTGTCCAGTCCTTCCGTCTTCAGAACCTGAACATAGCTGTGTTCTCTTCTTATGATTTCCGTATTCCGTTTCACTTCTTCATCAAAGACAGTGAGCAGAATCTGTTCATAGCGGTCATAGTCTTTTTCAATCAGATATATTTCGGAGAGGCTGTAGTAAATATCCCATTTTGTATCGGGGATGTAGAGAAAACGGGCATCCGCCAGAGCTTCCTCATACCGCTTCCGGGCCAGAAGATTGTCTCCTTCCGCCTGATACACCCGTCCGATCCAGTACAGGGCCTCAGGAGTGAGGACTCCCTTTCCGGCAGAGAGGTTGATAAGTTCCAGAGCGCCGCTGAGATCACCCTGTTCATACAGAGCTTTGCCTTTCTCGAACAGAACCCAGCCGGGAAGATTTTCATTGCTTTGTGCCTGAGCCCGTGCTTCCGGAACAGACACAAACAGGGCTGTCAGGAGGAGAATTCCTGCCGCAGTTGTTCTAATTCTTCCAGAAATGCTTTTTTTGCAGAACAAATGTCTTCCCTCCGTATAATGTCTCCCCTCTTGAAAATAAGGACCTGATTTCCGTTTCCCGTTATTCCCAGATCGGCGTGTTTTGCCTCTCCGGGACCGTTGACGGAACAGCCCATGACAGCCACTGAGGCATCAAGGGGAAGTGTATTCAGTTCTTCCTTCACAGATTCCAGAAAACCGTGGGTATCAAAGGATGTTCGTCCGCACTTGGGACAGCCTATGATCCTGATCTGTCCTCTTCTGAGTCCCAGATTGGAAAGCAGTTCCCGTGCCGCCAGAATCTCATATTCCGGATTGTCTGAAATAGAGATCCGGATGGTCTCGCCGATTCCCTCTTTCAGAAGATCCCCCAGTCCCAGGGTGGATTTGACTATGGCCGGAATAAGGGGGCCTGCCTCGGTTATTCCCAGATGCAGGGGATAATCGTGCCTTTTCCTGAAATCCCTGTTGGAAAGGTATGTAACTTCTATATCGGAAGATTTAAGGGATATCACAACATCCTTAAATCCTTTACGTTCAAAGAGTTCAAGATTTTGTTCCGCTGCTTCGATCAGACGTCTGCTTCTGGCTTCGGGAGTCCAGTCTCCCTCACCGGCTAAAGACCCCTCATTGGCCCCGATCCGGATAACCGTTCCATGATGGGAAGCCGCAGCAATGACTTCCTCCACCTTCCAGGATTCACCGATATTACCGGGATTGATTCTGATCTTCTGAAACCCGGCTTCAATAGCCTTGAGAGCAATTTTATAGTCAAAGTGTATATCCCCTACCAGAGGCATTTCAGTCTGCTTCAGCAGGGGGGCCAGGGCGTCTACTGACTTCATGTTGGGGAGAGCAAAACGGATGATATCACAGCCTTTGGCTGCAAAATTATTGATTGTGCTGACAAGTTCCGGGGTGACAGCGTCTACCGGCTTATCCCACATGGTCTGAATACTGACGGGAGCATCCCCTCCCATGGCCAGAGGGCCTATCTGTACTTTTCTTGATGATGCCATTATCTGTTCCTCATGCCTAGTATAGTGGAAAAGGTCTGCAGGAAGAAGCTTTTTTGTTGTGGAGGATCAAAAAAACAGCGCGGGCGGGACATTCCGGCCGGGCAATCATGAAATCACGACTGACTGCTTATCTTTTATTCTTAAATATTGTTTCTTTTGCAATTTCTAAATCATCGAATACATTATCATTCTCATGAAGTGATCCATCTTGTATGTCTTTTTCACTTACTGCTAATAATTTCATTATTCCCAGGCTGTTTCTCATATGTTCATATGTTCTTGTATCTAGTAATACTGCCTTGGCTTCACCATTTTGTGTAATCACTATTGGATTATGTGTCTCATTAACACGTTTGAGCATTTCTGCTGCGTTTGATTTAATATATGATATTGGTTTTATGTCTTCAGATAAATTCATTCAACGCTCCTCAGTCTTAATATAGTACCATATGAAGCTTATAATTCTTTTCTTACCTGATGCAGCATAATCTCAATTATTTTACTGTAATTGAGAAAATCCTTGTCTGTTGTGAATATGCTGATATTGTTAGACCTCGCGACACTGCAGATGAGATAGTCTATCTGAGAACCTTGAATTCCATTCTTACGGCACTCATTGTAGACTTTGGCAGCATTTTCATAATCCTGTGATGATATAGCCAAATCATCAAATGCCCTCATTTTTTCCTTTAAGGACTGAAATTTTATCTCGTTTGAAATACCTGATAGTAATTCTTGTCTGATAGGACCTATCAGAACTACTCTCAGCTCACGTAGCAGCTCCTTGAGCTCTTCAATGATCTTCTTCTCTACGTCTGTAGGATTCTTCTTTCGGAAAGCCAGAGACCATACTGATGTATCAACGAGAACTTTCAATGTCTATCTCTCTGGCTCTTATAGTCATAATCGTCATCATACTCAATCTCACCGAACAGATCGATTATATCCTCTTGCTGTCTTCTTTGAACAAATTCTTTGAGAGCAAGGTTTACTGTTTCCTTTTTTGTCTTGATGCCACCAATGCTTTGTGCCAGGACAAGTAATTTATCATCAATAGCTAAATTTGTGGCCATAAAAAACCTCCAGTCATCATTATAGTGTAAAGTATAACACACTGCTCTGTGTAAAGCTATTTCACAAATGGCGTATTATGACGGTACAAAAACCGTAATCAACAATTTCCACACAGGAGGAAACCTAATGAGATTTTATAACAACCAGCATCAATATTATGCCGCCATATAATAATTTTAAATGGTATCTTATGTATAGATTATTTCTGACATTCAAAGACATTCTTAATCATTTCCTTATCAATAGTTCGATAAATATAATAATCAGAGTCAATAGTAATTATTTCTTTGATATTCAATTCTTCTGCGATTACAACTAGTGATGCATCAGCTAAATCCATTGGTACATCAGAATATTTCTTTGATAGATCAATAATTCGGTTAATACCGTTTATATCGATGTCGACTAATTGAATCCCTCCTAGTTTTATCCAGGAGAGAAAATCTATCTGGGTTTGAACATTGAAGCTCAACATATGTGATACTTCAGTAATAACAGGCCAACTACTAATAAGCCGTCCAGCATAATTTTTTAAATATTGGATTATTGCTGAATTGTATTTATCATTTTTGTTGAATAGAGCAATAAGTGGACCGGCATCAATGAGAGTGCTTTTCACTGAGCATATCCTTCAATTTTGATTTATAGGTCTTTGATAGGTCTTCATCTGCTCCATACTTACCGAATAGATTTGCACCTAATTCATACGGAGTATGTTTTGGGTAATGTGAATCATAATATTCAGCGATTGCCTTTTTGATTACTTCGGATTTTGAAGATCTCTCAATCTCTGTGAGCATAGACAGCTTTGTCTCTATTTCATCATTTAGCCGTACTGTGGTCATTACAACACCTCGTATTACTTATTGTAATACATTTTCTTAGTAAGATCCAATTTGATATATTACTCATAACATGTTCATTTTCCGCGTGATCAGTAGGTTTGACAACGTTCATTTGCATGTTATATTTCATTCATTTCTTCACCATTTCATTAACGTACTCTTCAATTGCTTCTCGCGTTGTAACCCATTCTTTATTTATTTTAATGGCTGATAGCTTCCCTTTTCTTGCCAATAGGGATAAGTACTCCTGGGAATAATCACAATACTTACTGGCTTCACTAAGATTAATAAAACCCTGCTTCTCACTTGTATTGGGAGTAATACTATTTAGATATATGATTAATGATCTTTCTATTGCTCTTCCTATAAAATTTTCAAATGGAATTAGTTTTCCCATATTCCCTTCATTCAGAACTCTATAGTATTTTTTTCTATCTACTTTCAATATTACTGTTGGAGGGTATCCATTCCTCATTAAAATTAAGTTCATCAGCAACCTGGCCACTCTTCCATTGCCATCGAGAAAAGGGT
>JAQQAM010000108.1 GCA_028532905.1 Spirochaetales bacterium | reverse complement strand
ATATCCCACTGTTTAGCATATAAGAGCCCTTATATCCACTGTATTTCTCAGGATTGGCTTGCCAGGTGGTGCCGTTAAGGATACAATTTCAACCAATGAAACTGAGCCGTTCCATACTTCTGTTTCTACTTGCAATGGCCTCTTCGCCGCTTTTTTCTCATGACTCGAATGGACTGGATACGAATGGGCTGAATAATCATGTGCTGGATATTTATGTTAACAATATCCTCTGGCACAGCTACAGCTCTGAAGACCTGGATTCTCTGCAGGTGGGATTTCACAACAGTGAGCTGACAGAGCCTGATTTTACGGCCATCCCCTTTCCGGAACTTCTTCCTCTGATGAGTGAAATTGAAGGGATCAGACTCTTCTTTCATTCGGGTGAAGTCTTTCTGAGTTCTGTGAGTGACAGCATCAGGACATCCGCTCTGAAGGAAGGACCCGAGGGCAAATGGGATCTCTCCCTGGATGGTTCGGTGTATCATAATCCCGGCCGTATTGAACTGTACGGAACAGCCCTGCCCGAAAAGGAACTGCTTCTGTGGAGCGAACCCGGCCTGACAGGTCTGGACAGACAGATAGACATTTGGAGTTCTCTCCATAAAATCAGGGTAACCGTCAAAGAGGTATCAGACATAGATACAAAGCTCATATTCCGGAAGATGACGGGAGACCTGATGCCCGACTTTGTTCTGAGATTTCAGGACCCGGCAGAACCCTATGAGGAAGGGAACACTGTTGCCTTCCTCCTGCAGTCTGTACTGACTCCCGTGAAGGAACAGGAGACAGACACACTGGTCCTGCCATCGGGTCACAAACTGCATCCCGATCTTTTTATGAGCATTCTGGCGTCACTGTCAGACAGAGTCTCACCCCACGATCCCGGATGGCTGACAGACCCGGACAGTATCAAAAAAGCCAGCGCCATTTACCTGGAACAGCTCCTGAATCGGAGAATTGTGGAACAGGATGACTTTTTCACGGATGAAAACTACAGGAATACGAACTACGCCTTCTTTCCTTCCGGGAGTTATCTTTCCCTGATTGCCCACCCTGCAGATCTTCCACTGCTTAGGGGACTGGAACGCCCTCTTTCACCCCGAGTCCTGCCGGTTCAGCTTCAGATCAAAAGGGAAGATCTGCCGGCCGGCACCCTGATAGATTTTCTGAAACTGCCGGGGATTCAGCATCAGCTGCTTTCTGCCGAAAACAGGCAGCTTCCCGAACATACGGAAGCCCTGAAACACAGAGATCTGAATGACGAAGAACAACAGCTGTATGAAGACTGGAAAAGAGGATATATCCTCAGTGATTCCAACTATGCCTTCCGCAGAGAAATTGAACAAAACCTCCCCGATCTGCTGCGGGGAGAAGGAGAACTGCCCCGTTGAGTGATTTCCCTTTTCTCCCCATGGACCCGGAGCCCCGGGTCGGCATCTTCTGGAGCTACCAGAACTCTCTGTTCTATGCCGAATCCGCTCCGGTTACACAGGGAATGATAACAAGTATTTCGGTGGACTATAAAGTAGGCCATTATGCCGCCTGGTTCCTGATGGAGAAGAAAGGTGTTCTGGACAAACTGCCCCCCAGTTTCCGTTCGGAGTACGATACAATCCCCAGAGGCCGGGTGGTCTATTTATTCAAGAAAAGCAAATTTGTCATCTATCACGGAGATGATACGACACAGAAAGAGCTGGAAGAGATAAAGTCGAGTTTCTGTCTTCCCGAAGAGTGGACCATTGATGATATCGATATGCATTACAATCCCCTTCCTGAAGACTTCGAGTTCTGACACCCCCTGACATGGAGAGATAAGTGAAACGCGCCAAATCATTCAACAAAGGTCTATACCTGTTTCTGAAATATACAGTAGGATTCTGGTTCAGAATCTTTTATCCCGTGAAAATCACAAACCCCGAGATTATGAAGGAGATGAAAGCACCCTACCTCCTGCTGCCCAACCATATTATGATATGGGATGCTGTTCTGCTGAATCTTCTGTTTCCCGACCCCCTCCACTGTATGGGGTCCGAATCCCACTTCCGAAAACCCCATATCGGATTTCTTATGTCTCTCATCGGCATTTTCCCCAAAGCCAAGGCCAAAAACGACCTGGGAGCCATTCGCCATATGATGGATCTGAAGAGCAGAAAAAAAAATATCTGTGTCTATCCGGAAGGGCAGATGAGTTGGGACGGCGGCAGCATGCCCCTGTTCTACTCCACCTCCAAACTGATTAAACTTCTGAAAATACCGGTTTATGTTCCCATTTATGCCGGGGGATCGGCGGTTTTTCCCCGCTGGGGAGCCAGTAAAAGAAAAGGCCCCATGGAGCTGACCATTCACCCTCTGTTTCCTGATCCTTCTCAGATCCGGACTTTGGACCCTGATGCCATATTCAACAAACTTCAGAGCATACTGAATTACAAGGATATGGATCAGACCATCCCCGAAAGAGGCTGGTCCTACAAATCCGACAGAAAAGCGGAGTATGTGGAAGACATTCTCTTTATCTGTCCCTCCTGCAGGGGCATTGCCACCCTCCGGTCCGAGGGGAACAGCGTGATTTGCGACTCCTGCGGACACAAGGGCACTCTGGATGACAGGTATCAGTTTCAATATGAAGACAGGGGCAACAGCTCCATTCCTTGTCACAGGACAATAATGGAATGGAACAAGTGGCAGGAGGAAGTCCTCCCAGGCATGCTGGCCGATTATAAAAAAGAAGAATCGGACCGCCCCTTTATGCTGGATACGGAAACACAAATCAAGACTGGCTTCCGGATGGACCCCCTGAAAGTCTGGACCGATAAGGGTTCCTTGGCTCTGTTCAGAGACCATATTCTGCTGAAACCCGAAAAGGGAGATATCCGTCTGATTCCTCTGGAGGAGATAAACGCCGCCCATGTGATGACCCGGCAGAAGCTGGAGTTCTACCATGATAAAACTCTGTATGTCTTCTTCTTTCCCGACCTGAGAATATCCGGTTACAAATGGCTCTGTGCGTTAAGAAAACTGGGCGTTCCCTCCTCCTATGCCTGGCATGGAGAGGAAGTGGAAAAAATCTGAAGATGTAAAATCAGTTCTGGGCTTCCAGAAGGGTTTTATCAAAGGGGCATTCTGTTAATCCCTCATCATAAAAAAGGGCTCCGCAGAACGGGCAGCGCTGGTAGGTTCCGTCATGAAGAAAGCGGACACTCCTGACGCCGTTGTACTGCAGATAGATGCGGGCATAGACTCCGAACTCCGGATCCATCCCCCCCAGATAGCCTGTTGTATCCAGAAAACCTTCAAAGCTGTCCCCAGAGCTGAACTCAATGGTACAGGGCGTATAACCGTCGGGATAGACCTCGTAATTTCCTGTCAGTTCAAAACGGCTCACCTTGAAAAGGTCCAGAGGATACTCGGCCAGTCCCCTGTCGGTTCCTCTTCTGAACCAGACAAAGTACTTGTTCTCCCCTTCCGGGCTTATATAGCTGGCATTATTGAGGGTGTAGAGATTACCGTCGCTGTCCTGAACTTCTACAGCATAGAAGGGATCATACACCAGATTCCCTGGAAAAGAAATTCTGTCCTGGGCTGCAGCCGGGAGTAACAGTATGAATAGAAAAACAGGCAGAATCCCTTTCATGTGGTTCATTTTACCCCCTCACCGCCGGCAAATCAATCCCTGAGTTTGAACTGAACCTGCTGCCCGGGGATATCCACCCGCTCAAGGGCCACAGGAATCCTGCTGTTCAGAGGCAGTTTCTCCTTCAGGGCGATTCTGGTTTCCAGAGCCAGTGACGGAATCTGCACAATCATCTGCCTGTCCGCCCGGCCCACCAGAACACCTTCCCCCTCCCAGTCTGGATTTTCAGAAAGATAGACCAGCTTCCAGTGGAGATTGGAGGCGCGTTCACTCAGGGTGACCCGCCCGGTAACCGATTCGCAGGAGGCGGTTCCTTCCAGAATATCCTCCTCACTCAGCAGAGGCTCTTTCGCCAGATACAGGCGGATCTGCTGCTGCACAAGAAGGTCAGAATAACGCCGGAGCGGGCTGGTGGCTCTGGTATAGACGGGCAGTCCCATACCGCTGTGAGGCCCCCCTATGGTTGTGGTCTGGCTCCGCTTCATAAACTTCCTGAGCTGAACCATGGATGCCGGATCATCGGGAGACGCTTCCGGTACATCCCCTTCGGGAGCCGGCTGGACCACATAGGGAATGGGAATGTTGTTGTCCCGGGCAAAACGGGCACAGTGAAAACCGGTCATCATCATGGCAGCAGCCACCATGTCCCGGCTTTTGTACTCTTCCAGCGGGGTTATCCTGATGTCACCCTCTTTATCAACCCGTATTTTAACTTCAGGCAGCTGCAGGGAGAGGGCGCCGTTCTCTTGACGCCAGGCATTGAAGCGGTCTGTCACCCGGATCATACTCTTAAAAGGCTCTTCCTGCAGTTTTGTCTCAGCATCACCGTAAGTGGTTCTTGTCACCTTAACAGTGGAGAAAAAGATCTCACAGTCTGTCACATTGCACTCGTCATCCAGAGTGTAGGCAAAAGAGAGAGCCCGAGAGGTTTCCTGCAGTCCCAGTCCCAGTTTCTCGGTTGCCTCGGGCGGGAGCATGGGGACGGTTGTTTCTGGTATATAAAGATTGGCAGCCCGTCCTCTGGCTTCTCTGTCCGCATCCGTACCCGCAGGGATCAGGGAAGAGGAATCGGCAATATGAACCCAGAATTTACCATCGGCGAAACTGAGGGCATCATCTGGATCTTTATTCCCCTCATCATCGATGGCATAGGCCTCCATATGAGTCAGATCCCGCCGTTCCACGGCGATCCCCTCTTCCAGTGCAAAGGACGGCGCATCCAGGGGCATATCATACCGTTCCGGCCAGGGATTTCTCCGCAGATCCCACACACCCAGCTGCAGCAGCAGGCGGTGGGCATTCTCGGGGCTCTGCTGCTTTCCCAGCTCCTGCAGAATACGGGAGCGTTTGCTCTTCTGCAGGCAGTACTGCTCCAGGTCTGTAAGAAAACCTCTGTTTTCCTCCTGGATCTGTCCTTTTTTCAGAACAGAGATGAAACCGGCCCAGCGCTCCTCGGCCTCTTTCTTTTCCGCTTCTTCTTTCTGAATCCGTTCCACTTCTTCAGGGGTTCTTACAGAAATATCATCTACGGCGCCCCTGAACCAGGGTGTTCTGTTGAGCAGTAGAAAGGCCCCCCAGGCGGATTCGGGAGTAAACTCGGAAAATGCCAGTTCCGCCAGTTCCTGGAGGCTGGGAGATTCTCCCTGCAGGAGTTCCCAGGCTTCTTCTGTCTGAGAGGGGGGAACCTGAATATCATTTATGGTTTTAACCGGACCGGGATGAAGAACAAAAATATCCTTGGGCCGGACTTTTTTCTCCTTACCGTCGGGAAGGGCAATCACGATTTTATCTGAAAGGATCTCATTAATCCTTGCGGGAACCTGTTTATACAGAACCAGAGCGTCTTTTTTCATAGCCCCATCTTATACGAAGGAGGAAAATCTGTCACGGCAGGACAAGAACTCGGAGATACTCTTTCTGAGTTTTACAAAAAGATGGGGGATAATATCGGAAAAGCCCTCCATGGCCGCTTTTTCCAGGGCCAGGGACCAGGACGCCAGATCGGTGGCTCCCAGATTCAGAGCTCCCCCTTTGATGGAGTGGGCTTCTCTGTGGATAACCGTAAGATCCTTTTTCCCGATAGCCTTCTCAATGGTACCGGACTGGAGGACAAGATTATCCATAAAACCGAGGATGATTTCATTCACCGCTTCTCTGTCACCATCCATCTCCTCCAGAAAACCCTTGTAATCCAGTGGAAGAGCTTTCTCATTGTCCTGTTCTTTCCCGGAATCCTCCTCTATCCGGCTGTCCTGATCCTCCTGATCAGAAGATGAATCCGGGGAGTACCAGAAACCCATAGTATCCAGCAGCTCCTTCTTTCTGAGGGGTTTGGTCAGAACATCATTCATACCGGCACTCCAGCACTCCTCCTGATTGGAACTCAGAACGTTGGCTGTCATTCCGATGATGGGAATATCCCTGTATTCCTCCATACCGCGGATCCGCCTGGTGGCCTCCATTCCATCCATCCTGGGCATATGGACATCCATAAGAATGATGTCATAGCTTTTCTCCTGAACCATGGAGAGGGCGACCAGACCGTTCCGGGCCAGATCTGTCTCACAGCCGGCACTCTCCAGATGATGCTGAACAATTTCTCTGTTGGTGGGATAGTCCTCCACCACAAGGGCTCTCATCCCCGTCAGGGAACGGGCAGGATCAATGCCGGCGGCAGGGGCTCTCCGCTCCTCGGCTCCTGATGAACGGGCTTTCTGACAACGGATGGTAAAACAGAATGTGGACCCCTCCCCTTCTGCGGAGGTGAACCAGATACGCCCGCCCATTATATTGACCAGTTCCCGGGAAATTGTGATTCCCAGACCGGTTCCGCCGTAGCGGCGGGATATGGATGTATCCGCCTGTACAAAGCTCTCGAAAATACTCTTGTGCATCTCTTCCGGTATTCCGATACCCGTATCCTTCACTTCAAAACGGATAACAAGAGAGGGACCGTCTTCGGCTTCCAGAACCGCTTTAAGATCAATCCCTCCTTTGGATGTGAATTTCACGGCATTGGACAGAAGATTCAGAAGGACCTGTCTGAGACGGTAGGAATCGCTCCAGAGAAATCCGGGGATTCTGTTATCGTAATCCACAGACAGTTTCAGACCCTTATTCCTGGCTCTCAGACGGATGAAGCTGATGGCTTCATCTATCAGCTGTTTCAGAGAAAAGGAGTTGTTGTTCAGCTCCAGCTGATTGGCTTCAATCTTGGAAATATCCAAAAGCTGATTGATCAGGGTCATCAGACTCTCGGATTCATTCAGGATTTTCTCTGCATAAAGAAGCCCTTCGGGAGAATCCTGGGAAGCCATAAGGATTTCAGTAAAACCGATGATTCCGTTCAGGGGCGTTCTGATTTCATGGGAAATGTTGGCCAGAAAACGGCTCTTGGCATTGTTGGCCTCCTCCGCCTCCTGCTGAGCCTGTTCCGCCCGGACGATGGCCTTCCGCAGCTCGGAATCGGCTTTTACCTGTTCCGAGATATCCGTGATAATACCTTCGAGCATATCCCTGTCCACAAGGGACTGCAGAATGATTCTGGCCCAGAAGGAGTCCCCGTTTTTCCGGAAGGTGTGGAGAGAAAATGAGACGGCTTCACCGGGATGGAGATTGGCAAAGTGCCGGGGATTGATAAAATAAAACTGATCTTCGGGATGGGGCATAAGATGAAGTTTCAGATCCTCAAGATCATCACAAAGAAAAAGTCCGATCATCTCACTGTTGGCATCATGAAGCCGGCAGTCATCAGCAGTCAGTGTAAACAACCCGACCCGAGCCTGCTGCAGCAGATATTTATACCTGGCTTCTACAGCCTCTTTTTCATCTTCAAGAGCAAACATCTGCCGCTGCAGGCGGCGCCGCTCCAGTTCATTTATCGCTTTATCATCCATGAGAGTTCATCCTGAAAAACAGTATACACGATTTATGAGAATCAGGAAATTTGCAGAGAATCCAGTTTTCTGGTAACCGCCTCCAGAATGACGGCAAAGGTAACGGGTTTACAGATAAACTCATCGGCTCCGGCAGCAAGTCCCTTGTCTATATCTTCCTGATCCGCCAGGGCACTGAGCAGTATAATAGGTATATCCGCACTCTTTTGACCGCTGCGGATCATCCGGGTCGTCTCGTAACCGTCAATCTCGGGCATTCTTACATCCATAAGAATCAGATCGGGCTGCTCTTCCATCAGATCAATCACCTGCCGTCCCGAGGCCGCTTCCAGAGCTACCAGACCCGTCTCACTCAGGCGCTTGCAGAGGTGTGTACGGATGAAATCTTCATCATCCGCAATAATGATTTTTTTTCCCGTTAGAAAATCGGTATTGGACAAGAGTCCCTCCTAAACATCCAATTCAAATTATCAGACTTTCAGGAGTGTATTTCCACATAACTTGTGAAAAAACACCTGGAGAATCAGATTCTCAGGAAGGAACTCAGTTGGTCAGAGCCGCAATGGCAGCACCCAGCAAAGGGGCATCCTCTACCCTTACAATTTCATAATATCTCTGTCTGTCTCCCTTGAGAATCTGACGCAGATACCCCTCAACCCTAGTACGGAACTGGTAAAAACAGTAGAAGGTGGTGCCGTCAACAGTCAGGCAGACCGGCTCAAGAGGAGAGGTTCCTTTTCCAGATTTCAGCAGGGTTCCCGCCAGAGAACTGGCTGCCAGCCGGGAAGCCCTTTCCAGCAGATTGTTGATCAGGTAAAACAGAGATTCACGGTCCTGAGTGCTGCAGCCGCTCAGGGCTTTCACAAGAACATTATCCTTGTTATTGGGATTGTGGAGATAGTCATCCACGTCTTTGGTGCTCAGACGGCCCAGCTCTGTAAGAACCCTGACGGCTTCGGTAGAGAAGAGTTTATCCTCAATGGCTTTCTCCAGGGTTTTTGTGACAACCAGACCGAAATAGCCTCCGGAAACCATTTTTTCCAGAAGGTAGTTGCCGGGATCGCTGGTTCCCTCATCCAGTTCTTTATCGATATCTCCCTGGGGAGGCAGACCGAAGGACCCGCATTCTGTATTGATAATCTGATGATGGGAGGGGTCCATTCCGCTCAGTTTACTGATATTACTGTTGGATTCCACATAGCAGCTGTTGATTCCGGTACCGTAGATATAGCCCACACAGGTCGAAAAAACCTGATCGGGAAAAGAGATCATCCCTGTGAGCAGTGTGGCGACTGTATCGTTGAGAATGACAATCTCCCGTTCTTCGGTGACACCCGCTTTCTTAAGGTAGGCCAGGAGATTCTCGCCGATCATCTGTCCATGAACCTCGGGACATTCCACTTCCTTGCTGAACTTTATAAGCTTGCCGTCTTTATTGGGGAAAATTTCTGTGGGATAGGAAAAACAGAACCCGATTTTTTCACCCTGAGGCACCAGGTCGGCAATATAATCGGCCAGCATGGAGAAGAACTTGTCTTTGCTGACAGCTCCGCCTGTCCCGGGCATGGGGTATTTTTTAAAGTTCTCGATTACAGGTTTGTAATGTTCGTCAAAAGAGACCAGTGCGGTTCTCAGGTTTGTTCCCCCCGCATCAATAACAACCGCTTTTTTACCGGGAGGAATGGGATTATCTGTTTCAATATAGGTTGGAATCATGGCGATACTGCTGCTGCCGGCCAGACCGCGGTCCATTTCGGACATGAAATCTCTGACACAGTTATCCAGATCTACTGAATCGGAATGCATGTTGTATTTTTTAAGAAACGACTCGACCCTGTTTTTCAGCTCGCTCATATAATTCCCCTGTACATGTTTTATTTAAACTACATAAAATCATAAATAGACAATTTTTGTCCAGACACCGGCGGCCGGGGCGAGTCTTCGACGGCGTGCATACTCCCACGGCCGGGGCGATACTCCCACGGCCGGGGCGAAACTCCCACGGCCGGGGCGAAACTCCCACGGCCGGGGCGAAACTCCCACGGCCGGGGCGAAACTCCCACGGCCGGGGGATTCATCTTCCAGCGCTACCAACTGTT
>JAQQAM010000107.1 GCA_028532905.1 Spirochaetales bacterium | reverse complement strand
GATGATATTGGCATCTTTCATCACGGACGTGGCTCCGATACCAAAGGCCATCCAGCCTGTTGTTTCGGCGCTGAGGGTGACAATCAGCCTGTCCTCGTCGCTTTTCCATTCAAGAATGAAGCCGTTTTCCTCCAGCCTCTGTTCTGAAAATGCAGGAATTCCCAGCAGACAAATCATTACAGTCAAAAAAAATCTTTTCATTTTCAGCCTCCCCGGCATGTCTTACCTCTGATAATACGGAATAAAAGCCTTATAATCCAGATTGTATGCTTCCGTTCTTTCGGGTTAAATTATGCTGGAATTTTCAGGACGCAGTGACGACAATTAAATATTGTATCTGCCCCTTAAACCGGGGTAAAGAACCCCTCTGGAGGAATATATGGACAAGAATCTGGCAGTACTGACGGCTGTGGGAGAAGACAGAATAGGAATCGTGGATGATCTCACATCAGAAATTGAAAAGAAACACGGGAACATTCTGGAGAGCCGTATGTCAGTTCTGGGAGGGGAGTTTGCGGTCATCATGCTTATTTCCGGAGAGAAGAGAGCCATCAGCGGGCTCATAGGCGACCTGGATCATCTTGAAGGTAAAACAAACCTCCGGATTGAGATCAAACCCACCAAAAAGTCAGAGAAAGATACAAACGGAATCCCCTATACTCTGGAGTGCGTTTCTCTGGATAATCCCGGTATTATTCATTCGGTGACCCGTTTTATCAGACAGGAAGGAATCAATATAGAAAATCTGGAGACCGAAACAGCCCATGCCCCCTGGACCGGGGCTCCTTTATTCAGAATGAAGGCCAATGTGATTGTTCCCATGACTGTCTCCGTACAGGAGATCCGCCTGGGGCTCAATCAGCTGGAACAGGAAAAGGATCTGGATATTTCCTTCAAGGCAGTCTGCGGTAATCCATGAAAGCCGGCACAGACTCCTCTTCTGATCAGCACTATCTTTTTTTCCTCGATAAGAAGATGCTTCTGGACCCCGAACGGCCCTTGCGCATCGGCCGGGACAGCAGCTGTGAGATCGTTCTGGAAGAGAGAACCGTTTCCCGTATTCATGCAGAGGTCTGCCGGGACGGCGATCAGTATATGGTCCGGGATCTGGACAGTACCAACGGGATACAGCTGAACTACAGAAGAGTGAAAGAGCATGTGCTCAAGGATGAGGACAGAATTACCATCGGCCCCTTTATTCTGGTGTACCGTGTTCTGGATCACAGCAGCAATATTCCCCTCCGTTCAGAAGAGAACCTTCTCTCCGAAACTCTGGTGATGGAGAGTAAAATCGCCAGCATCCTTCAGTCCATTGACGACGATCAGGTGAAAAACCAGCTTTTTGAACTGAAGCATATAATCAATCAGTCCAAAGAGAAGCTTTCCCGCATGGCCCATATCGACAGGCTGACTCTTTTATACAACAGGCGGTTCTTTGATGATGCCCTCTCCCGGGAAGTGGAGCGGGCCAGACGCTACAATCAGCCCCTCTGTCTGCTGATGCTGGATATTGATTTTTTTAAAAAGGTCAACGATGTCCACGGCCATCAGAAGGGAGATGCCGTTCTGCATGAGATAGCCTCCATGATCAGTGATAATATCAGAATGAACGATATAGCCGCCCGTTACGGAGGGGAGGAAATGGCGGTGATTCTGCCTGAAACCACTCTGGAGAATGCCCTGACCGCAGCGGAAAAACTTAGATCGGTGATCGAGACAGAGAGTCTTGTGAGAACAGGGCTGGAGATTACGGTCAGTATCGGTGCGGCGGGTTTTACGGAAGCCGACAAGGGCGTTCAGGATCTGGTGGCCCGGGCTGACGGTGCCCTTTATAATGCCAAGGAAAACGGCAGAAACAGGGTGGCCTACTCGGACTCCTGATCCGATAGTGTCAGAGGGGGCTTTCCGGCCCTTTGTCTCACACCATTCACAGCCGCCTGTATGGCCGGTCTTTTGATCAGACGTCTCTCTATTTTTCTCTTTCCGGGCAGATCCAGCAGCCAGAGGGATGCCAGAATGGTCAGAAGCCCCTGACCCGGAATAAAGAGCATGATGATTCCCATCGCAAAAAAGATCAGGCCCAGCAGGTTTTTCACAATATGAAAGAGAATCCGCAGAGCCTTGCCCTGTGCCGGGGGCTTACTGCTTCTCATAAAATAGTCTTCTGGTATGCGGATCAGAAGAAAGGGGAGGAGAATCAGGGTGCCGGCGAAAGTGATAAGGGATATGATCCCCAGTATGAGAATCAGATCTCCCCTGTTACTGAGGGCATCCTTGATTCCTGCCATGGCCGGGATAATGCCGGAGAGAAAGTCAGAGAAAAAATCAGAGAACAAGAAGTCCATACTCTATCAGATCCCTGAAGCTCTCCGAGGAGAGCCATTCATCCCCGTTTAAACCGGATGTGTCCGCGAGGCTGTCAAAATCCCTGAGTGTGAAGGGGGCCTCTCCGGGACGGCAGCGGCGCAGCAGGTCTATGATGAAATCCGCCTCCCCCGCAGAGCACTCCAGTACTTCCTGATAATCTGCAGCCCGGAAGATCAGCCCGGCTTCACAGGTCTCCGGCAGGGCTTCATACCAGACCAGGCGGCTTGTGTCTTTCAGATCCAGACTGTCCCGGCGGTTTATCAGATTCTTTATCAGATACCGGTCCACCCGGGGCCCCGGAAGGGGAACAGCAAACCATTTTTTCAAGGGTACTTCGAACCCTTCTCCCCGCATGTAGTTGTAAAGCGCCGCATTCAGTCCCGGTCCGTAGAGGCTCAGGTCTTCGGCCTTTTGAGTGTACTCCAGGTCGTTTCTGGCAAAGGTACTGGATTCCGGTCCGGTTATGGTGACTCCGAATTGTTCCGGTGCCCGGCCTACAGGGCTGTGGGCGGTGAGGGCAAAGTGATGCCAGTAGGCTGACTGAATCAGTTCGTGTTGAAAGAGCTGCCGCACCACGTCCAGAGAATCCGCCAGCTCCCGGACGGTCTGTCCGGGAAAACCATCCATAAGATAGGCGTGAACCATAATTCCGGCATTCCGGAAGGCTGCGGCAACCCTGCTGACCTGGGCGACTGTGACCCCTTTGTCAATCTGATCCAGAAGCCTGTCGGATGCCACTTCCAGTCCTCCCGAGACGGCAATGCACCCCGACCGCGCCAGAAGGCGGCAGAGCTGAGGAGTAAAATTGGTTTCAAAGCGGATATTGGTCCACCAGCTGATGCGGCAGCCCCGGCGGATCAGCTCAAGAGCCAGCTCCCGCATCAGGGAGGGCGGAGCGGCTTCATCCACAAAGTGAAAGCTTCTGAGACCGGTGGTCCGGATCAGATTTTCTATCTGGTCTGCCAGGACAGCCGCATTCCCCGGATCGAAGCGGCCGATATAGTCCAGGGAGGTGTCGCAGAAGGCGCAGCGTTTCCAGTAGCAGCCGTGGGCCAGCATCATCTTGACCCAGGGACCCTCGCTCCACAGGCGGTGCATGGGGTTTTCCCGGTCCACCAGAGACAGATAGGGGCCAGGCAGCAGGCCGCTGTAATCCGGGGCCGGTCTTGTGCTGTGCTTCACCGCAGGGGCTGCGGGGCTGTGGTGAAACTTCCACATCCCATGAGCGGGCAGCCAGGTTCGTGTCAGTTCTCCTTCGCCCGTCTCCAGTCTGGTGCACAGAGCTTCCAGAGCATCTTCCCCGTCATCCAGGGTCACAGAGTCGAAGAACTCAGCCAGCCGGATATCCTGAATTTCCCGGAGCTCCGTATTGATGTAGCCTCCCCCCAGGGTCAGGTGAACTTCCGGGTATTCCTGTCTGATAAAGGCGGCTCCCCTCAAAGATTCCAGAAGGTTTCCGGGGAAGGGGACTGAAAATCCTGCAAGCCCAGGGCGGTACAGTTCCATTTTTTCTTTCAGAACCTCCCTGTGAATCCGGCTCACAGATGATTCGGTCTCCTGAGCCCTGCTGTACAGTTCATCAAAGGAGGGAGGAGACAGTCCGAGACGCTCGGCATAGCGGCTGAAGCCGAAATCAGGATCTTCGGTCTGCCTGTAGAAATCGGCCAGGTCTTCCAGTACCAGTGTGGCCCTCAGCCTGGCTCTGTCGGTGATGCCGAGGCTGCCGTAGTATTCCTCTTCCTCTCTCCCGGAAAACCGTTCACCCTCGGGCAGGAATCCGGGACGGCAGAGGAGGGTGGCCATGGTGCTGTCCTTTCCCTGCAGGAAGGAGAGTACCGGGTCTATCACCTCATAGTACTGCTGTCTGAGCTGCCAGATCCTTTTAAGAGAATCGTTATTGTTTATGGTTTCGAAAAAAGAGTCGGGCCGGTTACCGGAGAAGACTATCTCCTTCAGCCCGGAGGAGCCGAAGAGCCGGAGGTAGGTCTCCAGCCCCGTATCGGCCTGATACACCTGATGCCCCTTTTCCTTCAGCCAGGCTGTAAGAAAAGCCGTCCCCGGATAGGGTGTGTTCAGCTGGCAGAAGGGGGGGCTTATCAGGAGTATTGTCATTGATTATTTGCTTAAGACGATTCCTGCGCTGATTCTGGAGTCAACGCGGTCGGTATTGTAGACCATCATATACTGAAAGTAGCCGAAAAGAACGGCCACACGGAGACCCGCAGTGAACGCCGTTTCGGTATCACTGGACGCGCCGTCGCTGCGGATCGTCTGAAAATCAGCACCCGCAAGAGCGGAGATGGCAAGAATGTTCAGGGCATTGAACTTTACATAGGCCTTGGGAACATGTTCCAGCAAGGTGAGAGTCTGGTCTGTACCCAGCGCATTGAATGCCCAGGACATGGCATACTCATATTCAGCTCCCACAGAGAGGGTGGGGAAAAACTTGTATCCCACACCGCCGTAAACCGCAAATCCCAGGGGGAAGCTGTCCAGATCGCTCTCGTCGCCGCCCATAAAGAACCCGTTGTATCCGCCGCCCAGCTGGAAATCAATGTCTCCTGCGAAGGCTCCGCCAGCCACAACTGCCAAAAGCAGAACCGTAAGTATCAGTGTTTTTTTCATCATAATTTTCTCCTGTCAAAAATGTCGGATAATTTATGATTGTAAGTATAGATCATATCTTCTTCAAATTCAGCATTGGATTTATAGGCTCTGCCGAAAACAGGTTCCCAGAGCTCCGGGTCTTCCATACACATGTAGAAAAAGACCCTGTCCTTCCAGTCTTTCAACCCCTCTACGGCCGCCCGGAACAGCTCTGTTTTTACAGACAGAGGGTAGGAGTATTTGCCGGCGGCATCCTCCAGGGGCATCTGGAGAATCTTGCTGTGTATGGGCCGTTCTCTCAGTTTTTTCAGAACCGGTTTAATAAAGGTCAGGGTTCCCATAGAAACGGTCACCACCTCTTCTGCCGTAAACCGGGAGGTCATTGCCCCGAAGAGATCTGCGTATTCGGACTCCCATCCTTTGTACCAGACCATGGGATGAAGGTGAAACCCCACAGGGAGCCGGGCATCCGCACAGCGCCTGGCGGCGTCCAGTCTTTTTTCCAGAGAGGCGGTGAGCCTTTCTTCCGCATCAATGATGGTCGGTGTGTTCAATGACCAGGTGAGAAGCACATTGGGAGGGACATCCAGAGACAGAAGTTCTCCCACATTGTCGGATTTCGTTTTCAGTTCCAGAATCACATTGGGATTCTCCCGGGCAAAGGCAAACAGATCTTCCAGCAGGCCCTTTCTGTTGCCCCACATCAGGGAATCGGAGGACTGGCCGGTTCCGATATGGTAGCTTTTGTCGGGATCAAGGTTCAGAGCAGCCAGTTTTGCTTTCAGATCCTCATGGAAAAGAATGGTATTCCCTGTATAAAAGGACTGGATGGAGCAGTAGGAGCAGTCAAACCCGCAGCCTGCCACGGCATCCAGGGTTTTCAGGTTGCAGCATCTGGTTTTCAGGGAGGCCACCGGGCAGTCTCCCAGTATCCGGCGTCCGTCATCCAGAGCCTTCATTTCCGCCGGAGGGATGATTATTTTTCCCGGTGAGAATCCCCTGTAATCCTTGGGGCTGTTTTTCAGATTTTCCCAGGACGCGGTAAACTGCCTGAACCTGTTTTCCAGTTCATTCCGGTCTCCCTCTTTTTCCGGTAGAAGGTCTCCCCAGAGTGCGGCTAGACTCCCCTCAGACCAGGTCTCCAGATCTCTGCCGACCCGGATGATCTGCCTGATCTGCTGCAGGGAAAAGCGCCAGTGTTCACATAGCTGTGTTACGAATTTTTTATCTTCGGTGGACAGGGCCAGGTATTCCCTGCTGCCTGTTAATTGTGCTAATTTATTACTCATCGTCTGCTCTGCAGGCATTCTAGATGATATAAGGATCTTTTTGTAGATGAAGCTTCGCATCTTCGATGTTATCGCCCTGATTTTTTCTCTGGGAGTCTTTCTTCTGTTTACCATTTACGGACGCAGTGTGAATCAGGATGAAGGGTATGTCATTATTGAAACCGAAGATGATCAGCTGATCTACCCCCTCTCGGAAGACCGGGATATCAGGGTGGAAGGTCCGGTGGGGGAGAGCCTGATCCGGATTGATCACGGTACAGCCCGGTTTGAATCCTCAGACTGCGACGATGACCTTTGTGTCCATATGGGCGAGATTCATGGAGCCGGAGAATGGGCCGCCTGCCTGCCTAACAGAGTCTTCCTGTATACCGGCGGTAACGAGGACGACAGGGAGGTTGACGCCGGTGTTTACTGAGAAGAAGCTGAACCGCATTGCCCTTCTGGGGGCGTTCAGTATGTTTTTATCCACCATTGAGTATCTGTTTCCCAGACCCATTCCTTTTATGAGGCTGGGGCTGGCCAATCTGCCTGTGATCCTGGCCCTCGAACTTCTTCCGGCTCCCTCCTATTTTCTGCTGGTTCTCATGAAGGTTCTGGGGCAGGCTCTGGTGAACGGGACTCTGGCCTCCTATGTCTTTCTGTTTTCCCTGACCGGTTCTTTCGCCAGCGCTCTGGTCATGTGGCTCTGTTACAGGGGGCTGAGACCCCGCATCACATTTATAGGGATTTCCGTAATGGGAGCTCTCACCAGCAATATGGCGCAGATCGTCCTGTCCATCACATTTATATTCGGCGCATCCGCCTGGAGAATCCTCCCTCTGTTTCTGGGAATCGGACTGGTTTCCGGTGTGTTTATCGGTATTTTCGCCCAGCGGTTTTCTGATAAATCCCGCTGGTGGGCTGCCATGAAAAAGGAGGCTCTCCATGAGTCCCCGTAAAAGAGGCAGGAGGCGGACAGATCATCTGGCCCGTTATCTGGCACCCCCCTTCCGGTTCTGGACCGGCCTGGCTCTGATTCCGGCCTGGTTTATGATTGATCTGATCGTACTGAAGTTCCTTCTGGTTCTGCTCTTTGCTCTGACAGCCGGACTGGCGGGGAAAAAGATCAGATACCTCTATTTCTTTTTTCTGATCGGTTCTATTACCTTTTTCCATATTCTGACCCCCGTGGGGAAAATTCTGGCTGAAATCGGTCCTTTCCGGATTACTTCAGGGGCCCTGGAAACAGGTGTGGCCAAAGGGCTGACTCTCTGCGGTCTTGTCTTCCTTTCCCTGTTTTCCGTTACCCCTGCGTTGAAGCTGCCCGGCAGAGTCGGGGGGCTTCTGGCCCGGATGTTCTACTATTTTGAGGAGATCCTGGACGGCAGAAAGAAGATCTCCGCGTCCAACTTTATCGGCAGTCTGGATGATGTTCTTCTGGAACTCTTTCCCCCGGGAAAGCTGGGAGAGCCCGGTGAGGCGGCTGCACAGGAGATCAGGAGCAATCTGGCCGTCTCCGTTCTGTATCTGCTGTTTATGGGGGGAGCTGTCTGGGGTAGCCTTCTTTTGCAGTACTTGATCGTATGAGTTCTTATTCCCCTATTTCCATACTTAAAATCTATGAAGACTGGCTGGTCTGTGAAAAGCCGGCCGGCCTGCTGTCGGTTCCGGGAAAAGGCCCGGACAAGCAGGACTGTCTCTATTCCCGTCTGCTCAAAGAGTATCCCGAACTCCTGGTGGTGCACCGTCTGGATCAGGCCACATCGGGGCTTATGGTCTGGGCCCGGAATAAGGAGAGCCAGAGAGATCTGAGCCGGCAGTTTGAACAGAGACTGATCCGCAAGGAGTATGAAGCCCTTATTCCCGCCCTGCCCGGGACTGCCGGACAGAGGGAGGGGGAGATCCGCCTGCATCAGAGACTGGATGTGGAGAACAGACCTCTGCAGATTGTGGATGAAGAGCTGGGAAAGCTCTCTGTCACCCGCTGGAAAATTGTGGGACAGGAGCCCTCGGGATTCTGGAGAATCCGTCTGTATCCGGAAACCGGCAGAACTCATCAGCTCCGGCTCCATATGGCTCACTGCGGTTGTCCTATTGCCGGGGACAGGCTCTACGGAGGCCGGGACGCGGAGCGCCTGGCTCTGCATGCCGCCCTTCTGGGCTTCAGCGATCCTGCTGGAGGAGAAGCAGTCATCCTGGAATCCCCGGTGCCCTTCTGATACAAGCTGTGTTATACTGGGGTTCTCAGATTTTTCACAAATAAGGTTGAATCATGAAAGAATGGAAAAAACTGATAACAGACGGCCCCGTGATGAGGGTTCTAAGCTTTCTGGTGCTGTCCTTTGCGACTCTTGTGTATTGTCTTTATGATACGATTATTCTGGGGATGCGGATCAAAGGCCGCCGGAATCTGAGACCCTTGAGAAGAAAGGGCTGTGTTGTAATTTCCAATCATACACTGATTATTGAACCCGGCTATATCAGTCATGCTATTTTTCCCAGACACCCCTATTTTTCCATAATGGAGCAGACCTTTGTGAATCCCCTTGCCGAATGGGGTCTGCGTCTTCTCCGGGGATTTCCCATCCCCCGGAAAAACGGATTTGAACGGATTAAACCGGAGATCCGCCGGGTTCTGAAGAGGGGAGGCTCTGTCCACTTTTTTCCCGAAGGCCATCTGACCCGGCTCTGTCAGGAACCCCGTCCTTTCAAGAAAGGGGCATTTCTCATTGCCCTGGAAAATCAGGTTCCCGTACTGCCTGTGGCCACTGTGATTCATCCCGGACGGTTCCGGAGCAGGACAGCCGGCAAAACAGCTGACAAGAAAAGGGGCGGGAAGTTCTTCAGACTCACCATGGTGATCTCAGAACCCCTGTTTCCTCCACCCTGCCCCGAGAGCAGGGAAGAGCTGATGAAAGCAGCCTCTGAAATGGCTCACCAGGCTCATAAGATAATTAGTGATTCAATAAAGGATAACTCTTAGGGAATTCTGTATCCCGGGATGTTCAGTCCAGAAAGCCCTGCTCATCGATGTATTTCTGAGCCATGGCTCTGTCTTCCGGATCTATCCGGTCTTTATAGTTTTCAAGGAAATCATGGTCATACCGGGCGGCGCACCACAGCAGGCTCCACACCGAATTGTTTTTCTCATCACCCAGCTTTTTGTAGATTCTGTAGACCTGCAGATAGGCTTCCAGAATTTCCGATGTTTCCCGGGTGGAAAACTCGTCCCCTTTACCCAGTCTGTTGTAGATGGTAATGATTTCATCGGGATAAATCAGGTCGGGATCGTCACTGCGCATGGAGTTGCGGATATACAGGTCGGGCCAGAGGAAAACATCCTCCCAGTAGAAACCGGTGATCAGGGAGAAATACTCACCCTTTTTCACTGTATGCTCGCCGGTTACATAGCGCTCGGTTTTTTCGGGTTCCGGTACTGGCGTTTCTTCGATACGCTCTTCAGGTTCTTTCTCAGATACGGGCTCAGTCTCAGGCTCAGTCAGAGGAGCGTCTTCGGCTTCCACAGCCGGTTCCATCTCCAGAACATTCTGAAGATCCCGTATCTTTTCCATATCATCAGCGGCGCTGCGTCTCTCTTTCAGATAACCGGTTCCGTACCAGAATCCGACGATCAGAAGAGCCAGTATAATGAGTAGTATGAGAATGTTGCGAAGGCGTTTACGTTCCATCTAATACCTATTATCGGTGATCAGAGGGATAAAGTACACAAGAAAAATCTACTCTCCCGAGAACTCGCCCTGCAGGGAAATCCCCGTGCTGCCGCTGACCCTTACATTGACAAAGCTTCCCGGTTTAATTTCTTTGTCTGAACTGAATTGGATATTGATTTTTCCTTCGGTCAGTCCCGCCAGGCGGCTGCCGTCTCTTGAGGTTCCCGTAACCAGTACAGGCAGTGTTTTTCCGATGAGTTTCTCATTGAACCGGCCTGCGGATTTAATGAACACATCCGACAGAACATGGAGGCGTCTTTTCTTTTCATCCATGGTGATTTTATCATCCCAGCGGGAGCTGACTGCCCCCGGGCGGGGGGAGTAACAGGCGATAAAGGCCATATTGTAACCGATCTCTTCCATGGCCCGCCTGGTATTCTCGAAGTGGTCCCCTTCCTCTCCGGTAAAACCCACTATGATATCTGTAAAAAGGGTGGCCTCCGGCATAAGCTCCCGGATATTGGTGACAATCTTTCTGTAATCCGCCAGGGTATGATTCCGGTTCATCTTTTGAAGAATCTCGTTATCTCCTGACTGCAGGGGCAGGTGGATCTGTTTGGCCAGGCATTTATACTGTGCCATGGTCTCCAGCACATCCCTGGTCATATCTCTGGGATGGGGAGAGGTGAAGTAGAGCCAGAAGGGATCATCCGAAGCCTCGCCGATTTTTCCGATCTCCTCCAGTAAACCGGCAAAGCTCAGTTCTTCCCCCTTTTTATCCAGTCCGTAGGAGTTCACATTCTGCCCCAGGAGGGTGATGGATTTATATCCTTTATCAACAAGGCATTTCAGTTCTTCCAGAATTTCGGAGGAGGGGCGGGAGACCTCTCTTCCTCTGGTGTAGGGGACGGCACAGTAGGTGCAGAATTTATCACAGCCGTTCTGAATGGGGATAAAGGCTTCGTACTTTGAATCGTAGGAGGGGTTGATGTCCCAGAACTCGCCCTGTTCATGGTGCCCTTTCAGGCCCGTGGGGGTAACCACACCGTACTGGCTGATCATTTCCGGAAGACCGGCTATATCATTGGTTTCAAACACCAGGTCAAAGGTTTTCAGAAACTTTTTTCTGTCATCATCCAGAAGACACCCGGTGACAAAGGTAATGAGGCTTTTGTCTTTTTTCCATTTATTCCAGAGATGAATACGGCTGTAGACTTTGTCTATGGCCTTCTGTCTGACCGAACAGGCAATGATGCCGAGGATGTCCGCTTCCTCTTCCTGTTCTGTCCGGGTAAACCCCATATTGGTGAAAACGGTTGTGAGCCGTTCCGAGTCGGACATGTTCATATGACAACCCAGGGTCAGTACATAATATTTCATAAGGAGCTACTCCTGTTTAAACCATTTCAGAAGCCTGTCGGCCACTTCTTCCCTCTCGCAGCCGTCCACCAGAACATGGGGGCTCTCTTTGAGTATGATCTGTTCTATCTGCTTGCTGCGGATACCCTTACTGATAATTTCAACAGCGTCGGGGGCTACCGTTTTATCCGCTTCGGATACAATAGTCAAGGTGCGTGATTCCACCTTGCGGAGGTTTTTCAAGGCTATTTTTCTAAGGGCCATCATATCAGACAGCTTTCGGGTATCGGTTTGGGCCCAGTATTCCCGGCCCAGTTCCTGTCTCAAGGGGTCTTCTTCCCGTGTTTCATCCCATTTTGCCGGCAGGTAAGGGATAAAATGCTTCAGCACAGGGACGAGTTTGATCATTTTGTGACGGATGGATATGGCCGGAGCCATAACCGCAATGGATGCAGGATTAAATTCCTCAGCCAGAATCAGGGTCAGTAAGCCTCCCATGGAGAGACCGGCAATATGAACCTTTTCATACTTTGTTCTGAGCAAAAGGTATTCGTCTGTAACCCGGCGGAGCCAGTCTTCGGCTCCGGAGGCATGAAAATCGGCAGCATTGGTGCCGTGTCCCGGAAGGCGGGGGAGGGAAACGGTGTATCCCGCTTCGGCAATTCTGTCAAAAAGGTAGTAGAACTCCTGAGCAATTCCCCGGAAGCCGTGGATCAGCAGAACCGCTTCCTGTCCTCCTTCATGAAACCGGGGTTTTCCCAGGGGGGATAGGGCCGTTTTAGAAGGAATTTTGATATTTTTCATGTTCAGATAGTCTCCGGAGCAGGGCGTTGTCTCTAAATTAACCATTGGCTGGAACTGTGTCAATTAATCCTGCTTCAGAATCCTTCTGATCCCTGAACTTCCTTTTAGCTCTCAGGGAGGAGATTTCCTGCGGATGAAACGGTTACACCTTATTTTTAATTGAAATATCTCCTTTTCAGAACCACAATTATAATTATATACGAATATGTTATTTTTGATTCGGCTTTACCAGGAGGTAGACAATGTCTTTAAAAGATAAATCAAGCAGGTCATTCGGTCTTCGGTTGAAAATGATTTTCTTCTTTTCAGCCCTGGCTGTTGTTGTTCTGACCACTTATTCAGTTCTGGTATACTTACAGCAGAAACGGACTCTCGAGGAAGTAACTCTAAATGAGCTGACTCTGGAAGCTCAGACTTCCGCCTTTCATATGGAAAGCTGGTTCCTGGAAAGACAACGTGTTGTGGACGGCGCCTCCCTGATGCTGAACAAAGAAGAGACCCTGGCCAGTCGGACTTCCATGCCGGTCAATCTGAATCCCTATCTGGTGCTGGACGGAGAGAAAAGCGGAGTCGACTTTCTTTATGTGGGTACGGAAGAGGGAGTTTTCTATGTCGGCCTGGACTGGATACCCCCATCTGATTTCAATCCTACACAGCGCCCCTGGTATCAGGCTGCCAAAGCAGCCGGAAAAACCATCTTTACCGAGGCCTATACCGATGCCAATACCGGGCAGTTGAATGTTTCCATTGCGTCTCCCCTGATCACTCCGGATAATAAATTCCTGGGTAGTGTGGGAACAGATATCTATCTGGATGAAATTCTGGAGTATGTGGCCGGTCTTCAGACAGAAGAAGTCTCTGTGGCGGTGGTGAATGCCCAGGGAGAACTGATGAGTCATCCCAATCCGGATCTGATAGGTTATAACCTGCTTCAGGATACGGAGATGGGGGCCAACATGGCTCAGGTCTTCAAGGATAAAATGGGACATCAGTTCTATACCTTCCAGGGTGTAGACAAGCTGATGACATACAGTGATATCCCCACACTGGGCTGGCAGGTTCTCCATTTTATTGAGATGGAAGTGCTGCAGGGACCTATGAAACGCCTCAGGAATCTCTTCATTCTCCTCACAGTCATTTCTGTTGGGGCTTTTATTATTGTTTCCGTGCTGATCTCAACGGGTTTTTCCAAAAGGATCACCCTTGTGTCTGAAAATCTGGAAACCATATCTCAGGGACATCTGGAAATGAAACTTCCCCCCGAGGCCTACAATGTGAAAGATGAAATAGGAGATCTCTCTAATTCTCTGAGAACCACGATTGAACGGCTGAAGTCGACAATCAGCAGGATCAATACCAGCTCCCATCATGTGGGTGAAGGAAGCCATGAGGTCAACAGCAATGCCTCCACCATCAGTGAAGGTGCCCACAGACAGGCCAGCGTTGCCGAAGAGGTTGCCAGCTCCATTGAGGAGATGAATGCCAATATCCAGCAGAATGCGGATAATGCCAAGCAGACCGGTTCCATTGCCCAGCAGGTTTCAACCGAGGCTCTTCACAGCGGTGAGGCTGTCAGAAGTGCGGTGAATGCCATGAATGAAATTACCGACAAGATTGTCATTATTCAGGATATTGCCAGTCAGACCAATATGCTGGCTCTTAACGCCGCTATTGAAGCGGCACGGGCCGGGGAACACGGCAAAGACTTTGCCGTGGTGGCTTCAGAGGTGAGAAAGCTGGCCGAACGGAGTCAGGAAGCCGCCGGTGAAATCAGCGAGCTTTCCCTGACCACGGTCAAGGCGGCATCAACGGCTTCGGAAAGTCTGGATAAACTGGTACCGGGAATTCAGAAAACATCCGACCTGATTCAGGAAATCTCGGCGGCTACAA
>JAQQAM010000106.1 GCA_028532905.1 Spirochaetales bacterium | reverse complement strand
CATTTGCTTGTTCCGGATCATGATGTAAGTGCTCATAGATAATACCCAGAAGATTCCAGCCATCGGCGTATTCAGGATTTATTTCAACTGACTTCCGGACACATTCTTCTGCTTTTTCATTATCCTGATAGTAATTTCCATAGATAACACCTAAACTGTTCCACGCCGTATAATACTCTGGATCATAAGAAAGTATCCTTTCAAAACACTCCTGGCTTTCCTCTGGTTTTCCAAGCTCATTATACAAGTATCCAAGATTGTAGAGGGCAATGCTGTACTGGGGATTTAACTCAATACTTTTTTTGTAGCATTCTTCCCCTTTGTCCTTATCTCCAAGATAGGTGGCATATAAAAAGCCCATGTTACCCCAGGCACGATAGTACTCAGGATCATACTCTACACAGGTCTGATATGAGCTTACGGCAATAGGATAGTCCTCAAAAAAGACTTCATATACACAGGCTGCATGAAACCAGAGATCAGCGTCTTCAGGATGAAACCGAAGAGCACTCTGAAAACATTTATGGGCTTTTTCAAAATCATCAAAACCATAGCGAAAGCAGAGTCCGCCATATTTCCAGATATTCAAATTAGTCTGATAAAGATCACTTACTTTATTGAAAACCGATACGCCCAGTTCATATTCTTTTAGCCAATAATATATCTCAATTAATGGTGCCCATGATGCTTCTAAACTGTCATCCAGTTCAAGAGCTTTTTCATAGCTGATTCTTGCGTTTACTAAATCCTTTTCCAATTTAAAGTATGTAAATCCAAGAGTCTGCCATCCCTTCGCATCTTCAGGGTCTTCTTTTATCTGATCCTTAACAATAGAAATAAAATCCTTATCCATTTTATGCTCCCAATTTCTGTATTCCATTTTTCTTATAAATCAGCTGTCAGCAATTGCTGATAATCTTTTTGATATCTATACATATCCATACCCGTATCATTATCAATAAGCTTCTTAAGATAAGTTCGGGAAGTTTCAAAATCCTTATACAAGAGGGCAAAGTAGGCGGTGAGTTCATTCCGGCAGGGACATCCTAACATTCCCATACCATGAATTCCTGTCATTCCTCCAGATTCATTTACCTCTTCTTCAATAAGGAATCTGAGAATGGCATCGGGGGTTGTAAACTGTTCAAAGAATGGAAAACCATACATGAAGACCCAACTTACCTGAATATTAAAAAACACAGGAGAATGAGAAAACTGTTTACCCACCGGAACAGGAGAAACCAGCCTAAGGGTTTCTCCTGTTTTTCAACAGATGTTCCGGGAAAGACATTATTTCAGTATGAACCTGATTCCGTCTCTGATGGTTCGGCGTAAAGAGTTTTTTGCCGAGCGAATGGCTTTCTTCTTTGCCCGGTTCAGCTCATCTTTCACAATTCCCTTTCCTTCATCGGCCACCGACTTCAGAATACCGTCTTTCTGGGGTTCTTCCTGAACCGCTTCACCGGATTCCACAGCATTTTTCTCTTCCACTGCCTCTTCCTTTTCAATCTCAGACATGTCTCTTCTCCTCTCACTATTATTCCAATTGGATCAAATCCAATCATTATCCACTACTTTTCAAAAAGTATTTTTCTACTCCGCCTCTTCCACGGCTCCCGGGATTCCCCCCTGGAGGGAAATCTTGTTGACTGCGGCGCAGAATTGCATCCACAGATGACTCTCTTTTGAATCCACCACAAAACGCCAGAGCTGAGAGACGCCATCGGCCGTTTCCTGCGACTCAAAAACATCCATCAAAGCCAGAACATTCACATCATTGTCTGTCAGCTCAGGAAAGGGAGGCTCAGAATGTTTTGTCTCCCTGTACATGTCTCTGTAAGAAGTCGACATGCGGCCTGTTCCTTCGGTGAAGAGGATCTTGTTCAGAGCCTCGGCATCGATTTCAAACTCGACAATAATGGAGTATCTGTAAGCGGCCACATCCTCCAGATCGTCCTGTTCTGTGAGCCTTTTGACCCAGAAGGAT
The DNA here is from genome assembly GCA_028532905.1 of Spirochaetales bacterium. Classification (GTDB taxonomy): domain Bacteria; phylum Spirochaetota; class Spirochaetia; order DSM-2461; family DSM-2461; genus Oceanispirochaeta. Next base: position 20,804 of record JAQQAM010000106.1, on the reverse strand, counting down.
TTATCTTCTGAAAACTCAAAATGATACAAATCTTCAACAGGGAATAAGGGCAGGGCTTTCGACTGAGTCATCTCTTTGTATCTCTCGACATTGATGGCTGTGTATAAAGTTCCCATTATTAATCTTCTCCTTTGGAGTTTGAGGATATTTTTTCCATCAGCTGACGGTTCCCCCAGGTGGAGCAGGTGTTGAAAGGCCTCCTCGGTAGTCAGCTTATTGGGTTTAACCAGGGAGGCTATGAACTCCTGTTCTTCCTGCCCCATTTCTTCAAACTTTATTTCTACCAATTTAAACTCCTTGTTCCGGGGGGGGTATCGCTTAAACGGTAGAGGTTTTTTGACAATATGGGCATCACACTCGATCTCCACAACATCCGGCAGGCTATAGCAGAGCCAGTAACTGTCGGGAAAGCGGGGTGAATCACATTGTGAGAGCTGAAAAGTGCCCCTGTTTTCGGGCAGGCCGATGTAAAAAATAAAAGCATCATATTAGGGAGAGCCGTTGGCCTCATCCAGCTCGATCCGGTCATAGCGCAAAGAGTTCAGTTCCAGCTCCGCCAGTTTCAGACAAAACTGACCTCCCATTGTGTGGTACAGAGCAAATTGTCTGTTTTCAGACAATACAAAGGGGCTTTCATAGTTAAAATCCCTGTATCTGTAATTTTTATTCTGATTTGTTTTCAGGCTGCTTCTTGTGATGTTCATGCCGCCGTTATAGGAAAAGGCAGTCACTTCATCCTTAAAAACAGAAACCTTACGGATAAAAGAGGATTTGAAACTGTTTACGATTTTCCCCTCTTCCAGATTATGAACTTTGATGCGGGCATCGAAAGAACCACTCACCAACAGCCTGTCATCTTCTGAAAATGCCAGGGATGTAATATTTCTTTTGTGCCCTTCCTGATCATCCATTGATTTCTCCTGTTCACACTCTGTCCGGTAAGTTTGTGATGCACCCCGTCTGACGATGAGATGCATCTACTTTTTGAAATGTTTTTTTAATTAAAATGTACTGGTTAAGACTTTTTAATCTGTGTCAGACTCTTGAGGAGTTTGGCAAATCCTTTGAGGTCTCTGTTCTGAAAATACAGTTTACCGGGTCCCTGGAATTCACAAACGAGCCCTTCCTTGCTGAGAAAGGATGAGATAATGCTCTTGGATGCCTTTCTCACTGAGTAGTTAACCCCTTCCTCGAATGCAACAATATGACCTGTATCGACCCGGTAACTCTCTCCGGCGGCTAGTTCTTTTTCAATGATCACACCGTAGGAATTCAGGAAAACAGTACCCTGTCCAGTAATTTTCTGCAGGAACAGATCCTCACCGGATATCATGGCTTTCATGGAGCCTTTGGCCGACAGGGTCAGATCGGAAGAACCGGCAAGATAAGCACCGTTCTGAGCGTAAAGAGTTTTACCGCCAAGATCATAGGCCATAATATCTCCGGGAGTAGGAGGGGCCAGGTAAACTTCTCCTGTTCCGGAATAAGAAGAAACAAACATTCCTTCCCCGCTGAACATGGATTTGATTATCCCTAGAATCCCTTTACCTGAAGTCTCTGTTTTCAGATCAATTCCGGAGCTCATACCAACCATGGCTCCGCCTTCGGAGCGGAAGTCCTCTCCGCTTGCCAGTTCTACTTTCAAGGTAGTGAAAGCAGGTCCGTTCTCAATAGAATATTTCATTTTTTTCTCCATATATTTTTATATACCCCGCAGGCATACATTTTCTGTTAAAACGCGGGTCCTCTAAAAAAATCAAGGATTCTTCTTGCTACCGGTATAATCACAAGCCCCATCAAGGCCAGACCGGGGACAACCAGAGAGGCCGTCTGGAGTCGGTCATAGGGAATTGAGTCAGTACCATTCGGTCCCAGATCCCCTTCATCGGAACCACCTCCATCCTGAAGTTCAACGATAATAGCTGGAATGACGAGGATGACCTTAAGCAGCCCGATCAAGGTGCCATCGGCTTTAAGGGCCACATAAGAACCAAGGATATAAGCCGCCAGGGCAGCGGTTCCGTTCCAGGGGAGCCTGAACAAAGTCAGGATCAGAGAGACAACTCCCAGTACAATGGCGATGACCATATGCACTTTATACGGGACATAACGGTCGGGATTATCTAATGTGCTCATTTATTTTCCTGTTTAAAAACCTCAGTCGAACCGAGTCATGTAGTTTTGTATTCAAAATTCTTCTAAATACAATAAAGCCTTTTTTTGGGATAAATTCTTTAACATATGTTAAGAAATGAAGTATGCCGAAAGGAACAAAGAGCTTATCAGAGAAAAAGCAAGTCATATAGCTGTTCTGAAAATGCTCCGTTTTGTTGAGTCCCATCATATCCAAACCGACAGTAAAGTCCTGACCCTCCCAGGTCTGTCCGGGCATGGATATTCATCCTATCGTCTGATGATTGATAATGAGAAGAGTGATCCGGCATTCTGGACCGTAGTGGAGGATATTGATGGTAATACCGCTGAATTCGGAACAGGAGACAAAATCATCACTTCCGGTTGAAAACGGTTGTGTCTACCTCTGATTCCGAATCCTGCTGAGTGAGACGGGAGTAATCCCCAGGTAGGAAGCGATCTGGTTCAGAGGCAGCTGATCATGGATTTCCGAGTATTCCTTGATAAAATTTTCATACCGCTCCAATGCCGATTCAAACTGAATAGACATCAGCTGTTTCTCCAACTGGATAACCTTTTCTCTGAAATACAGCCGTTCGATCTCCTGCCAGGGAAAGGTTGTCTCATTCATGATCATTTTCTGGGATTCTTCTGTCAGCATAAGGACATCGCATGCTGTCAGAGCTTGAAGGGAATACCCGATTTTCTTCTGAGGAAGCCCCTGTCCTGTGGAAAGAAGACCGGTTAAATATCCTTTTTCAGAGATAAAATCGACATTTTTTTCCACTCCCAGAGAATCAATATAAAACTTACGGATAATTCCCGAAGTGATCAGAAACCAGGGAGCCGAAATATCCCATTCATTGACCAGAACATCCCCCTTCTCCAGGTAGTATGGTTTCAACTGGGAAACTATGGTGGTGACATCCTTTTTCTTAATCGGCGCATACCTGCTGAGAACAGTAAAAATAAGGGATTCAATTTCTGCTGAATCAATAGTTGCTGCAATCATTATAGCCTCAATGGAAGAACATTATTAAATAGTAAGTTGTTTACAATCTAAAGCATACAATATTTTTTTTTATTGTACAGGGGGGTGAAAAAAATAATCCTTTTCTAATATCAAACTGAATAGCACAGGAGGAATGGCTCTTGTCGGTAAGATTCTTGAAAGAATCGGTTTTGGATCAGGGCAGATTTCACCAAAAATCTAAATGTCCTGAAGTCTATTATTTGTTTATTCTCTCTGGGGAGAACCCGATTTGAAGAGATGGATCTGGTATGAAACGATTCTCTGTTCAAAGATAGTTTTAATCTGAAGTATGTATGTACCGGCCAAAGAAACCGTACGTCTCTACCTGGAACAGATGATACCGAAAAAGTTTCTGATTGATTCCGTGGTTGAGCAATCCACTATTAAGCTTTTGAAAAAAACAGATCTGGTGGCAATAATGATTAAAGGCAGGACATATTTACCTGTCGATATTGATACCTCTCCTATGGATGATTCCAAAAGCCATAAGGAGGCAGCCGTACTTACAAACAGTTTGATGGTTATCACCCGATCTATTGTTACATCGGGCGTGAAGGATACATGATCAATACAGAACTCCGGGAAGGGAAACAACACTGTCAAAAAGGTACACCGGCATTTTTAATCCATACAATGAGTTTGATATCGAAACTTGAAAAAAAGATCCGTTACTATTCCGTTTTGACGGAGGAAATGATTCCCGTGACATTCTTGAACCTCTGGATGAAAGCGGTTATTTTTATATTGTTAAGAGGAATCTTCGCAAGGAAATGCCGGAATACTGGCTGGCATTCTATTGCGCAAGCCGAAGGTACTATACTCCATCAGGATGAATCTAAAAACAGTCAATACCGATGTTCATACAGGTAAAAAGCCCGCAAATGATGAATCTCTCCCCGATATCGATATTGTCTTTCAGGTGACTGAAAGACAAAGATCCAATGGTGGAACGCTCTTGCTCTTCCCTGAATTGGAAATTGAAAACTTCTGGACGAATCTATTATGAATCACCTGAAAGTATGATTGATCTATACCATGATCATGGTACTTCGGAGCAATTCCATCGTGAGTTGAAAACTGATATGAATGTGGAACGGCTCCCGTCAGGAAAATTTGCGATGAATGCCATATTACTGAAGCCATGTTGTTGAGAGGTATCCTCAGGTTTGTCGGGCAGACAGCACTTTCCTTTACAGAAAGCCTCATTATAATTCAACTCGATTCAACATAATCCAAATGACCTCAAGCTATTTGCTAAGTGAAAATCTGCTCTCTGAAGTTTAGGATTAGAAATACTGGATAGATTCATACTTTAAAGACATATTCGGAGGATGCAGGATCAGTTACTTTTTAAATCATTTTGAAAAACAAGGTCAATCTGTCCTCTGATCTTATCCATGGTTTCAATAATCTGAAGAGAATCAGATAATGACATTATTTCATGTTCAAGTTTTCCCAGGCGAATGGCTTCAGAAGCGGCCTCAATCTCAAACTTAAATGATGCTTCTTTATCATATGGGAAGCTCATACACAAAGGCTCCTGCCCGGGCCTGTTCAAAATAAGCTCATCTGCCCCGAGAAACTTATCAGAGATTTGAATACTCCCTTTAGTACCCATGACTTCTGCTCTCGAAACAACTCCTGCACTTATTGTAGAATCAAGAATACCCAAAGCACCGGAAGCATATTTGAGCAGATATGCAGACTGTTCATCGACAGAAGATTCTCCAATATCTGCAAGAGCTTGAACCTTCACAGGTTTTTCTTTCATAACCATATTGGCAAAGGATAAAGGATAAACCCCTGTATCCAAAAGTGCACCACCTGCTAAGCTGGTATCTAATAGCCGATGATTAATATTATCAGCCAGCTGAAATCCGAATGTTGCACGAAGCTGTTTAACTTTTCCGATTTTCCCCTTATCCAGCAACTCTCTCAGCTGTACCATTGCAGGAAGAAACCTTGTCCACATTCCTTCCATCATGAATAAATTTCTTTCACAGGCAATCTGAATCAGTTCTTTAAGCTCATCTGCATTTACTGTGAATGGTTTTTCACATAATACGGATTTACCTGACTCTAAAACCAGTTTCACATTCTCAAAATGGAAATTAGCTGTTGTTGCGATATAAACAGCATCCAATTCATCTATCTGCAGCAATGATTCATAATCTGAATAATAAGATTCTATACCATGTTTCCCTGAAAAATCTTTTGCTTTTCCGGGAGTACGGGAAGCTACAGCAAAAAGATTAGAATTCTCAACTGCTCTTATACTTGAAACAAACATTTTTGCGATCCCGCCGCAGCCTATAATTCCCCAATTAATACAATCTTTCACTAGAAACTCGATTCAAAACCATCAAGAGACAGTGTCTCGGCATAATGGCAGGCAACTGAGTGATCTGAACCATTAAGTTCCTTTAGCAGAGGTTCTTCTTTAGCACATAGATCTGTTGAATACTTACAGCGTAAATGGAAATTACAGCCCCCCGGAGGATTAGATGGATCAGGTAAATTTCCGGGTAAAGTCTCACGTTTACGGGTGTTTTTAGGATGTGATGCGGGAATAGCCTTAAGCAAAGCCTCTGTATAGGGATGCAGAGGTTGCTCATATAATTCTTCAGACTTTGCAATCTCAACAATCTTTCCAAGATACATTACCATTACACGATCAGAAATATGTTCTACCACAGACAGATCATGGGCAATAAACAGATAAGTCAAATTCAGTTTTTTCTGTAAATCCTCAAGGAGGTTCAAAATTTGAGCCTGAACCGACACATCCAGAGCAGAAACAGGTTCATCACAGATTATCAGATCAGGATTCAAGGCTAATGCACGTGCAATTCCCACTCTCTGCCTCTGCCCTCCGGAAAACTCATGAGGATACTGATTAAATTGCCATGCATTTAACCCTACAAGTTCCATAAGCTCTTTGACCCTCTCATATCGTTCCTGTTTAGTACCGATATTTTGTGACCTTAAGGGTTACCCGATAATATCTCTTACAGTCATTCTTGGATCTAATGATGAAAAGGGATCCTGAAAAATAATCTGCATTTTCCTTCGAAACTTCTGCATCTCAATTTTGTCATTAATAGTTGAAAGATCTACCTTTTTACCATCTATTCCAAAAAGGACTTTTCCATCAGTCTGTTTTAAAAGACGCATAATTGTGCGACCGCATGTAGATTTACCACAGCCACTCTCACCTACAAGACCTAATGTTTCACCTTCTTTAATATCAAAACTCACATTATCAACAGCCTTGACCCACCCGACATTTCGTCTGAGAGAGCCCTTCACTACAGGAAAATGCATTTTAAGATTCTTTACGCTAAGTATAATATCTTCTGATTTTGTTTTATCGAATTTATCATCCATTTCTTCACTCTCTTCAATAGCTTTAGATTTATGCATGTAACCAGCACCTTACAGAATGCCCCTGTCCTGCATCGACTACAGCCGGTTCTTCAGAGAGGCATATATCCTTTGCATTTGCACAACGGGCTGCAAATGGACAACCCTTGGGAAGATGTGCTAAATGAGGAACATTTCCGGGTATAGAGAATAGTCTTTTTTTGTTTCCGATAACCGGGCGGGAATTTAGTAATCCCTGAGTATAGGGATGAAGGGGTCTGTCAAAGAGATCCACGACAGCTGCATTTTCAACAACCTTTCCTGCATACATTACAGCAACATCATCTGCCAGCTCACCAACAACACCCAGATCATGAGTAATAATCATAATAGACATACCCAGTTTCTTCTGCAAATCAACCATCAACTCCAGAATCTGAGCTTCTATAGTTACATCTAATGCTGTTGTAGGCTCATCTGCTATAAGCAATTTAGGATTACAGGAAAGAGCCATGGCAATCATGACACGTTGCCTCATTCCACCTGATAGCTGATGAGGATATTCATTAACACGTAATTCTGCAGCAGGGATTCCTACAAGCTTAAGCATTTCAATAGCTCTGGCTTTTGCATCTTTTTTATTTAGTTTCTGATGCAGTCGGATCGATTCAATGATCTGATCACCAATTGAATATACAGGATTAAGAGAAGTCATAGGTTCCTGAAAGATCATAGCGATCTCATTCCCTCTAATCTGACGCATCTTTGGACCAAAAGGATCCAGATCAGCAATATTCACTTCTTCACCATCATGACCGCGATAAATGATTTCCCCGCCGCTTATCTTCCCATGAGGCTTTGGTACAAGTTGCATGATAGAGTGTGAGGTAACACTTTTCCCACAGCCACTTTCACCTACTATTCCCAGAGTTTTTCCCCGTTCTATTGTAAAATTCACATCGTCTACAGCCTTTACGACCCCGTCATCGGTATAGAAATATGTCCTTAAACCACTGCATGTGAGCAGTATGTTGTCATTGTTCACTATCAAAGCTCCATTTTTCAGATTGAATAAGGATCGGCGGCATCACGCAGGCCATCCCCGACAAAATTAAACGCCAGCACAGTGGCGACCACCCAAAATACAGGGATCACAAGCCATGGTGCATGGAGTAAAATCCGAACATACTGAGCCTGACTGAGCAACACACCCCAACTTGTCATAGGAGCTTTAATACCAAGACCAAGGAAACTTAATGCAGTTTCCCCTAGAATCATCTGGGGAATAGCAAGAGTCCCAATAACAATAATATGACTTAAAGAATTTGGAACTAAATGTCTCACAATGATCGATGGTGTTGATACACCGCAAGCCTTTGCCGCAAGTACAAATTCCTGCTTTCTCATAGCTAGCACTTTACCCCGGAGCTGTCTGGCTAATCCTCCCCATCCCAGTAGAGAAAGAACCAGTGTAATACCCAGATAAACAAATATCGGATCCCATTGTGGTGGAATTGCTGCAGCAAGAGCCATCCAGAGAGGAATCTGGGGAAAAGACATAAGCACTTCAATAACCCGTTGAATTATATTATCAACAAGACCGCCAAAATAACCTGAAGTGATCCCCATAAGAGTTCCGAATATGATGCTTAGAAATACTCCTATAAGACCAACAGTTAAAGAGACCCTGGATCCATAAAGGATTCTTGAGAATAGATCCTTACCGGTGGCATCTGTACCGAATAGAAACCATGTACCCGGTTTCTCTACACCAAATAGATGGAGATCTGTTTCAAACAAGCCCCAGTATTTATAACTATCACCGCGGACAAACAGTTTTATAGGAAAAATAATATCTCTGTCTTCTTCATAATAAACACGGAAAGTATTTAAATCCCGTTCCTTCTTATATCCATAGACAAATGGTCTAAGATGGATTTTCTTATCATTGTCCACCCATCTGACACGCTGTGGTGGAGCCTGAACAAACTGATCATGAATTGTATCCATATGATAGGGAGATAAGAATTCCGCAAATATCGCACCTGTATATAATATAGCAATAATCACCAACCCGCTTTTAGCCAGTCGGTTTTTTAGGAATTTTCGTTTGATTAATCGCCACTGGGATACACCCTGTGGAACACTCTGTGCCTCCTCAGAGGCTATTTTTTTAATTGTTTTGTTGAACATTGATCCTCGCTCAATCGTAGAGTACACGTGGGTCTAAGACAGCTAGTAAAATATCTGCAATCAGATTTCCGACTACTAGTAAAACTGTAATAATCATTAAAAAGGATCCTGCAAGATACATATCCTGCTCCTGTACAGCGGTTAGGTATATGCTGCCCAAGGTGGGAAGGTTAAGAACAATACTTGTTATTGCTGCACCTGAGAAAATTTCAGGAAGCTGCATACCCAATTGCATTACAAGAGGATGTAAAGCATTCCTCACAGCATGCTTATATATGACGATTCTTTCAGATAAACCTTTTGAACGGGCAGTCTGAATAAATTGCTGCTCAAGAACATCAAGAAGATTACCCCGCATAATTCTTATAAGACTTGCTGTTCCCGAAGTACCGATTACCAGAACCGGAACCCATAAGTGTTTAAGTAAATCTATCAGCTTTGCAATACTAAAAGGTGCATCAACAAATTCTGGTGAAAATAATCCGATTGGTGCATTCCCGAATATAGTGAATCCTCCAACTAACAACACCAATGCAAAAAGAAAGTTAGGTACAGCAAGGCCAAGAAAACCTATTACTGTGAACAAATTATCTTTCCATGAATGCTGATGAGTAGCCGAATAGATTCCTATCGGTATTGCCATGAGCCATGTAAAGAAAAGAGTGCTGATTGTCACAAGGAGTGTTGCCGGGAGAAAATCCCTGACTATATCATTAACAGGCCGGTTAAGACCGAATGACTCACCCATATCACCTTTCAGGAAATTCCCTATCCACATGAAATATTGCTGATACATAGGTCTATCTAAACCATAGCGAGCCTTCAGTGTTTCGATTGTCGCTTGATCAACAGTAGTACCTCGATCAGAAAGTTGAACCAGATAAGTAGTTAGAAAATCACCTGGAGGTAAATTGATCAGGATAAAACCAAAGATCGATACAAAAAAAAGTAGAGGTATAGCATTCAAGATTCGCTTGAATATATATCTGATCATAAAGTTTCTTATTCTCCTTTGTGCATACATATATTCCGTGTTGACTTATTCAAACCAACACGGAATTATTAGATACAGTTATTTTTCGAGATAGAATTGTTCAGGATTAATGGCCCCGGGAAAACTCAAGTGCCATGAACCTACTGATGCTTCATTAGGTATATTCTTGATATTATTTTTAGCAGCAGAAAATGCAGGTATTCCACCAACAAGTGTTAAAAGGATTGGACCTTCATCAACATGGATTTTAGCGGCTTCCAGAGCCAGCTTGTTACGCTGATCTTCATCTGCAGAAATAATTGCCTGAGTATAATTTCTGTTGATATCATCTAAAAATGTACCCCGGGGATCAAATCCACGCTCACCATTTGTCTGATACCAGAGACCAGCTAATGGAGCCAATGTCCAGGCTTCATATAATGAAGGAACCCAATGACCTTCAGCAATGATAAGTCCGGAGGCAGATCCATCTTCACGCATACTGAATACGGGATCAGCGTTCTCGCTCCTTGCTGCCCAGAGTGTACCTGCAATAACATTCAGACTTGTCATTAAACCAACTGCTTCCCAGTCCTGTTTTACAAGTTCAGCCATAGCCTCAGTATCTCCTCCTGAGCTCTGCTGTACATCTATCATCAAGTCAATCTGTGAGCCATCAGGATACTGACGCCAACCATTACCATTCAGGTCCACATATCCGGCTTCATCAAGTAAGTTATTAGCCAGATCAATATCATATTCAGTAAAAGCTTTAGGCCATTCTTCTGCAAATTCTCTTCCTTCGGGAGAGGAGAACTGAGGACCTATGCCGGGCAGGGCAAAATTCTGAACTTTACCAAAACCCTTTAAAACTACCTGACGGACTCTTTCACGGTTTATTGCATGTGAGATTCCCTGACGGAATTTCTGATTAAACAGCATGTCACGAATCATAGGATCTTTATTAGCATATTTTGGAATGATAAGACCTTTGCCAATATCTCCCCTTGAATACTCTATGACTCTATAATCTTTTTTCTCCGCATTCTCTCTTAATACAGGGATATCATTGAGATTTCCGAAGTTTGGTCGCAGATTTAAATCAACATCCCCATTGATAACACGTAGCAGATCTATTTCTGATTCTGAGTTTGAAATATCTGATACAATTGTATCAATATAAGGCAACTGTCTTCCCTGGGGATCTACTTTCCAGTAATAAGGATTACGTTCTGCAACAATTCTTTGACCGGGTTCGTATATTTTAGTAACCCAGGCTGTAAGTACGGGCATGTCGGTATATTCAAATGCACTAAGATGTCTATCAATTAATTCATTTGCATTTGCACCTGGAGTAAAGCGGGGATGAAACTGCTTTAAATAGTGGCTGGGCATACTCATAATTGCTGAACCACGACTACCCCTAGTCATATATCGATTAAATAATGGTTTAGGTTCTCCGAATTCAAAATGAATTGTATAGTCATCTATCATTGTAACAGTCATCAGCTGACCATCTGCTGAACGCATATATGAGCTTGGGGTGATACTGATTAAGTCATCTAAAACCATATCATTCCAGTAAAACATGAAATCATTCGCAGTATATGGTTCACCATCAGACCATCTAATCCCTTTTTTTAGATAATAAGTACATTCTGTGGCATCACTGTTAAATTCCCAGGATTCTACTATATTAGGAATTTCATCTGTAAAATCACGACACCATCTTGTAAGAGGCTCATGGTTAAACATTCTCCATTCACCTCCACCTCCCTGACGTGATACACTTCCACCATACTCACCGATTCTATTAACAGGAAATACAATAACCGGATCGGAAGGAATTCGGTCTTCAAGAGAAGGTAGTTTTCCTGCTGCTACTAATTCAGCCAGCATTGGTGCCTCAGAAAACTCAGTAACCCCTGCTGCTGCTGCACTAGGCTCCTGTTGTCTCCCATCAAACTCACTAATTTCATCTAAAACTGCTTTTGTTTCCTGTGGACCCTCTGATTGTCCGTTGGCAAATCCAATAGCAGTTATGATGACTGCAAACATAAAAATAAATCCAATTCGCTTACTCATAACTAACCCCTTTACTGATAAGTCACCCTCTAGGTTGACCAGTGATTATTGAAAATCTCATGCAATTTTCAAGATATTCCCAACATTACCACTACAATTTGCAGCCGTCAATATGAAATTTTCATAGTTTTTTCAGAAATTTATTGACAATTTGCATTATTGCCTGCCAATATCAAGCACAATCTTGGAGGAAAAACTATGAAATCAAAAATTATTTCAGACCCTATTACCTATAAACTTCCCGAAACAGATGGGATTAAAATCCATGGATCTACTGCACGTATAATTGAAGTAGATGGCCGCTCGGGACTGAACCTCACAGGAATCAGAGGAAGAGTAGAATTAACACAGCATACAGTAGGATTAGATAAAGGGAGTATGACACTCTGGATTTGCCCACTTCAGCATCTGCATGGTGCCAGAGAACAACCAGAGCATTCTAAATCTAATGAGCTATTTGGAAACTACACGATCATATCAGACAGAGAAGCATTAAGAGAAATTACAAAGGCTAATTTTGCTATATGCTGGCAGGCTGCAGGTGCACCTAAATCATTCTGGGCAAAATTTGCACAAGGATCTTTTGTAAAGATTTTTAATGCATCCAGACAGGGAGCAATGCTCACAACAAATGATATGCAGATGGAAGAATTATGCTGGTATCAAATAACCGCAACTTGGGATCGTCCAGCCAGTAAATACAAACTTTACGTCAATGGTATTTTAGTAGGAACCAGTGATAATTCTGCTAAAAAACTCTTTGATGACCCATGCGGCCCTTTTCTTTACCTGGGGAACCCGGCCATAGCCTACTCAGATATCTCATTTTATGACAAAGTATTAAATCAGGAAGAGATTTCTTCAGTATTTAAGAATGAAAACAAAAAAGATAATCCTGAACTCCAGAATCATCTTGAACAGAAGCATGCGGGGATCGGACATCCGAATTTTGACTGGACCCCTGACAGTATGTGGAAAAAAAGCCTCGAACTCCCTCTGAACAGCGTATCTGATTTACAGCAGTTCTTTATACAGGGATATGGCAATGGAGTCGAAGTATGTGAAGAAGGATTTCATATAACAACGCCATCAATGGAAGAGGCCAACTCGACTACTGGAATTGGTCAGTTCTGGACAGATAATCCCAGTAATCCCGTTGTTGATATGACTCGAATGTATATGTGGACAAGGCAGGTCTTTGAAGGGGATCTCCATTTTTCCATGGAAATCAAACTACTCGAACGTGGTGGATTATCATTACTGCTTCTTCAGGCTGCGGGTATGCAGGGTGAAGACTTTATGGATGAATACTTCTTAAGAACAAATGGCTCAATGGTTACTGTATATGGTGAAGATGTGCGTAGTTATGCATGGGAATATTACAGGGACATGGTAGATGTCCGTAATGATAAGGCTTGTCATTGCCTGACTAAAAATCCCTGGTATAAGCCTTTAGATGCACAGACCGAAGATAGAGTATGGGATTTAAACAGATGGTATAAAATTGAGTTTTTACAGGAAGGTAGGCGTTTAAGATGTGTTGTTGACGGTGTGACTGTAATGGATACAGAAGACTCAAGCTATACAGGACAGGGCCCGGTTCTGCATAATGGACATATAGCACTACGATTCATGATGAGAACAAATGTAATGATTCGAAATCTATGTGTCAGAAATAAAGAATTATTTAATACACGTCCCCTTATTAGTGATTGATTCATTCTTTTTTGACAATGACATAAAGATTAAGCTATAATTCTGTTCAGTTTTCAGAATTTTCTGAAAACTGAACAAGTCACCATCGTAAAGAGGCAGAATATTACTTTGAAAAATGAAGATTCCAAAACTACGATGAACGAAATTGCTCATGAGGCAGGTGTTTCTGTATCCTCTGTTTCACGGGTTCTTTCAAAGTCACAACCTGTGAGCGAAGACCTGTATACGAAGGTCATGGATGCTGCTGCAAGGCTTGGATATGAACCGAAACAAAGCAGTTTATCCGGGAATCCGGGTACAATTGGATTGTTTCAGTCAACTGTTAGAAACCACATAGGTGATGAAATTTCCGAAGGGATACGAGGGCATGCAGCAAAGTTTGGATGGGATGTCGTTCTTATAGAAATGTCCCCTAACCAGATACTCATGGGAAATGCAGTAGAAGTATTAAGCAAAGTGAATCTCGATGGGCTAATACTATTGGATACTTCACAGACAGAAGAGCATATACAAAAGCTATCAAAACAGAGGAAGATACCGGTTACTGTTGTAAACAGGGCTTTCAACATCCCCGGAGTCCGTAGCGTCCATGTAGATTATAAAACATCTGCCTATACTGCTGTTAAATATTTAATGAGTCTCAACCATAAAAAAATTGCTTATTTATCTGCCCCTCCATCTTTTGCGACTGTTGAAGATAGAGAAGCAGGAATGAAAAGAGCCCTGAATGAAAAAGGGTTGGAGCTCAAAGACGAATTTATATCTGTTGGTCAGGCATCACCGGAAGGTGGATATATTGCAATGAACCATATCCTCGAAAAAACACATCCCGACTACCCTACAGGAATTATTGCTCACAACGACTTAATGGCTATGGGTGCACTTCATTCATTAAAAAACTGGGGTCTCAAAGTCCCCGAAGATGTTTCAATAATAGCGTTTTATGACAGTGAGTTTGCCATGCATACAGAACCACCACTGACAGTTATTGCTCCTCCACTTAGAAAACTGGGTGCAATGGCTGCAACAATGCTTATAGAAATGATTACACAAGGTGATAATCGTCTTCTGCCCGTAAAGACCTCTATAGAGAGTACATTGTTATTAAGAGAATCCACAGGAATCTTAAATCCAAATGAAAAAAAATAACTGTTTAAAATTTATCAGATTTCAATTGAAGAATATGATTTCTATCAATTCATAGAGATTACATAGCTCAAGATCAAAAAAATGATAGAAAATCACCTGTAATATAAACAGACAGTATAATCCTCGAATTAAGTAAGACTTAAAGTGTCTCACACAGATAAAGTCTCTGGACAAAAGCGTTTATTCAAAATCTCAAAAAAAAAGGTATAATCATGATTAAAAGTAAAGATATGGACTGGCTAAATAAAATAATCAAGCAAATATATTCAAAGATGGAATGGGTCAGTATAAAGTCAGGAGAAAAAATTCCGGCAACGACAATTAATGGGGACCATGACAATAGAAGAGTCAATCAGAGCGGTCAACGGGAAGACGGTATAAACTGGTGGACCAATGGTTTTTTTGCAGGAATGATGTGGCAGATGTACCATGATTCAAAAGAACAGAAATATGCTGATATTGCCTCAAATACAGAGCAGTGGCTGGATCAGGCTTTTGATGAATACATTGGTCTGCACCATGATGTAGGATTCATGTGGTTACCTTCAGCTGTTGCACACTACAGATTAACAGGAAATCTAACATCCAGAAAAAGAGGATTGCATGCTGCAAACCTCTTAGCCGGACGCTTTAATCCTGTCGGTAAATTCATTCGAGCCTGGGATGGGATGGCAGACCATGATACAACAGGATGGGCAATAATTGACTGTATGTTAAATTTACCTCTATTGTATTGGGCGAGTGATGAAACAAAAGATCCAAGGTTCAGCCAGATAGCTCAAATGCATGCTGAAACTGTTTGTAAAAATTTCATAAGAGAGAATGGTTCAAGCGAACATATAGTTGAATTTGATCCTTATAAAGGTGGAAAAGTCAGGATCTATGGTGGTCAGGGTTATGCTGATGGCTCTGCCTGGACCAGGGGGCAGACCTGGGCCTTATATGGATTAGTAATGAGTTATATTCACACAGCAGATAATCTTTTTCTTCAAACAGCTGAGAAATCTGCAGAGTACTTTATCAGTAATATTCCGGAGAATAGTCTCATCCCTATAGATTTTGACCAACCTAAAGAGCCGGATTATGAAGATTCTACTGCATCTGCAATAGCTGCCTGTGGGCTATTGGAGCTTTCAAAACACTCAGAAAATGAAGAAATTTATTATGATGCGGCACTTAGGCTTCTTAAAGCTCTAACAGAAAAGAGGTGCAACTGGTCAGAGAATAATGATTGTATCTTAGAAAACTGCTCTCCCTCATATCATGATATCAATCACCATATCGGACTCATTTATGCTGATTATTTCTTTATTGAAGCTATATTCAAATTAAAAGGAAGTGATTTTTTTATATGGTAGATCTTGAAATCTAAGCAGCAGACACCTTTCCCTCCGGGCTTGGGGATTTCAACCCTCAGAACCTTTTGGGGAATATAACGTCCTACAAGAAGTGCTCTTCTGATGACAGGCCAATGATTACGAAGGTGTTCGCCAAGTTCGTGTTCAGTCATATCATCAATGCCTGCACTTCCCCTGTTAGCAACTACCTTCCAATATGCCTTCATCATGTTGTTTCTCTCGAACACTCGTTCTAACAAATTTTCCGTATTGGAGTGAATCCGATTCAATTGAACATCCATGTTTGAAACACCCGAAAACATACTTTCTGAAATCCGTTTATATCCTCTGTTATCAGGTTTTGGCATCTCATCCAAATTGCTGCAACTGTCAAATCACTTTGAAAGTAGCATGATCTTTTTGATCTCTTCCGGATTACAGCTCCAGGGAGCAAGTTCATCAAGCTTCCCTGATTTCCCCAGCAGTGGAGCTTTATCAAATAACCATTTCAGATAAGCATAAGGATTAAGCCCGTTGAGCTTAGCGGTTTCAATGAGAGAATAATAGAAACACATGGCATCAGCACCCTCTATGCTACCAGCAAACAGAAAGTTTTTTCGCCCCATGACAAAAGGTTTTACTTCTTTTCTCATAATCAGAAACTCTTCAGGTGTCAGCTCTTTTTGTCTCAGCTTCTTTTCTGTGGCATAGATCTTCTGTATTTTGTTGATGACTACATTAGACTGCTTTACCTTCTTATCCGCTTTGTAGGGGTCATATATTTTTCTTCTGGCATGAGCCAGACAGCCAACATGAGTTATACTATCGTGATCTTTTAGAACAGAGTCATATCCCTGAAATCCATCGCTTTGCAGATATCCGGAGAATTCTTCCACGAACACTTTTATATATTTTGAGCTTCTGGATCTGTTATATTCGTAAAGTGCAATCTGATTTTCAGGTGAACCACCTTTTGTGATCCAGATATAGGATTTGGATGAGTCCATTTTACTCTCTTCTCCATGAACCTGAACTGTAGTTTCATCCATTTGGAGAAAAGGACCGCTTCGGATCTTATCTTTCATCAAAATATTCAGTTCTTTCAGAATCCGGTAGGGTTTTATCATCCAGTTTCCATTCATCCGGTGTTCTTTTATTATTCATATTTACCTCCGGAAAAAGGATGGTGGAAACCGGAGATTATTTGAATGGCCTGAATAATTGACGGTTACTTTCTGTTCGTCAGGGCAGTGATTTGCCTGCTGCTTCCTTCAGATTTGGAGTCACCCCCGACACCCTTGCCGTCCGGCTAACAGTTCCCCTTGTCGGGCTTGTAGAGGACTCACACCTCAAAGTAGGTTCACCCTGGCAGGCACACAGCAAAAAAGCCGGATTCTGTAGAACCCGGCATATCTGAAAAGAGAAGGCGTCTGGTTTGAAACAGCAAACTAAAGAACAATTAACCTTTAATAGCCCCGGCCGCCATTCCCGAAATAATCTGTCGGTTGAAAAAGATAAACAGTATCAGAGGGGGAATTGTAATGATCAGAACATCTGCAAACAAAAGATTCCATGAACTGTGATACTTACTCATAAAGTTATACAGCGTCAGCTGGATAGTGGCATTCTTGGCTCCGGGAAAAAAATACAGAGGATTCACAAAATCGTTAAAAATATTGACCGAAGACAATACAATAATCGTCGCGGTTGTAGGCTTCAAAAGAGGGAAAATTATCTGAAAAAACAGACGAAAGGGTCCGGCTCCATCCACAGTCGCCGCTTCATCAATTTCCCGGGGAATGGTTGCCGTGAATCCCTTATACAGCAAAGTTGAGAATGACATCGTCAGGGCAGCCTCAATCATAACCATACTGAACATGGTTTTGAAGATTCCCAGAGACATTAATAGCCATATGGTGGGTACAATGGCCGGAGGAATAATCAGCCCCGCAAGTATCAGAAAATTAATTACCGGAGTGGCTTTGTCTGTTCTTCTCTGAGAGACAAAACCGGCCATGGAACAGGCCAGAACAAGAACGATAAGTGAGAACAGAGTGATTAGAATACTGTTCTTAAAGGCTGTCAGCACGATTCCCTTATCTGCAGATAATACTTCCTGAATATTCTGCAACAGAAGGAACTTCTCAGGGCTGCTGATATTCATCAGTGAAGCTTCCTGCTGATTCTTTGAGGCGTTGAGAATAACAAAGTAAAATGGAATTCCGAAGACAATGGCTGCCACAAGGATACCCAGGATTTCGGAGATCAGGCGTTTCGGTTTGGAGATCACAAGTCTACCTCCCTGGAGTTCAATATTTTATATATGGGAAAGGCGATGGCTGAGACCATAAGAAAGAGGATCACATTTCCAGCTGTTGATAAGCCGAAAAATCCGCTGCTGTACTGTTTATAGATGATGGAAGACAACAGGTCTGTTGTGAATCCCGGTCCCCCTTTGGTCATGCTCCAGATAAGGTCAAATGTCCTGAGACCTCCAATAAGCGCCAATATTATGACCGAGTTGATGGCCGGTCGGCTCAAAGGAAGGGTTATATGCAGAAACTTGGCCCAGCTTCCTCCGCCGTCAATTTCAAGAGCTTCATAATACTGAGTTGAGATGGACATGATCCCGGCAATAAAGATCACCGTGGCGACACCCACTCCTTTCCACAGATCCACAGCAATAACCGAAAGAAGCGCAATTTTCACATTGCCCAGCCAGTCGGGTCCGGTAATGCCGATTGTGGACAGCATTGTATTGATAACCCCTCTTGTGGGATGCATAAGACTGCTGAACGTTATACCCACAGCAATCGTACTGATCAGATTAGGAAAAAAAACCACAGCCCTGAGAAAATTCCGTGTTCTGATGGCAGAACAGAGGTAAACCGCCAGCCCCAGACCGAAAACTACTTTCAGTCCGCATGTGAGGAAGGCATAGATAAAGGTGTTCTTGAAACCGATGCTCAGGGAATCTTCGGCAAAAAACATTTTAAAGTTTTCCAGGCCTATAAAAGTCCAGTCTGTAAGATTCCATCTGGTCAGACTGAAAAAGAAAGAACTTATAGCCGGCAGAAGAAAAAATATAAAAAAGATCATTCCTGCTGGTAAAAGAAAGAAGTAACTGTATTGATTTCTTTGTTTAAATGACATTAAACCATCCTGTAAAAAAGGCAGCTTCAAAAGTCGAAACTGCCCTTAAATAATTTCATTTAATTATTGACTGATCACCAGCCGGGAAGATTAAGCTGTTTTGCCTGCTTCTCTGTATCCCGGTCATATTTTTGAGCGGCTTCCAGAGGTTCTGTAATTCCCGAACCGATTTCAACACAGATCTGGGGAGAATTGGGGGCTTTAACAGGAGTAATGAACTCAAGAGCGGGAGCTGTCCTGTCCTCATCGAAGTACTTCATCAGGTCAAGAATACCCATAGGTGTGTCTGAGGGAAGTTCAACACCCTTGATGACATAGGGACCGTCTGCCTTATTGGTTTTAGAGTAGACGCTTGTTCCTTCCGGAGAGACATAGAAGTCCGCCCAGGCCAGTGCCTCATCAACCTGTTCACCATCCTTATAGAGGTAGATGGAGTTGGGGAGCCAGACTGTGGCACCATTCAGTCCGGGAGTATTGTCAGGCTGAGCAAAGAAGCCGACATCATCAACCAGCTCAGGATAATTCTGAGTCATGGAAGCAAAGGCAAAGGTCAGCATGGGATAGTGGGCTCCTTCCCCCATAACAAGCATTCTCTGTGCCTCATCATATGTGGTGGCCAGATAGTCTTTATTCATAAATCCTTTTTCCTGAACTTCCTGATATTTGTAAAAAGCCTGAAGAGCCGCAGGGTCTGTGGCATATTTTGCCTGATTCATTGTGAATTTTTCTGCGAAATCGGGAGACTGCTGCTGTACATAATAATAGTCGGACAGAAGAAAAAGCTGTGCGGTCCAGTCATCTTTATAAGAACCGATGACAGCGGTGAGTCCGGCTTCTTTAACAACCTGGCAGTTTTTCATAAAGTCATCCCAGGTAAGGGGAACTTCAAGTCCAAGTTCTTTATAGACTTTCTTGTTATAGAGGATTCCTCCGGCTGCGGATGAGCTGGCGGGAATACCGTAGATTCTGCCGTCAACTGTTACAGTCTGTTTATAGGCGGGTGAAATAGTATCCATATAGGGTTTATCCGTAAGGTCTACAAAGTTCCGTCCGGGATTCAGGGCTGTCAGAAGAGAACCGGAATTAAAGTAAATCAAATCGGACATTTCGCCTGTGGCCAGACGGGTTTTCAGGAGGTTTTCTCCCTCTGCACTACCCGGTCTAACTTCAAACTCTGTTACAACACCGGTTTTTGCCTCATAGGCTTCGGCAACAGCCTTTATACCGTCTACAGAAGTATCCTTGTCAATCAGGAAACTGAGAACCACAGGCTCATCGGCTGAGGAACCGCCGCCGTCCTGCTGTCCGGCCGCAAAAAGTAAGGCGGATGAAATCAAAACCATTGATACCATCAGAATAATACGTTTCATAAAAACTCCTTTGTACTTCCGGAGCTGATTGTGCTCCGGTGTAAGAACATTGAGCCCGAAGACCCGTCAGATTGAACAATCAACCTGATAGAATCATGTTAAGACCGTTTATTTTAGCTGTATATGGACGAAATGATCCAATGGACCGGACAAATCAGCCCATCTGTTCCTGATACTGCCGGGGAGACAGACCGGTTTGTGATTTAAACACACGGCTGAAGTAGGATGAATCTTCATATCCCACAATCCTGGATACATCCTTTAGGGGGAGCCGGGGCGATTCTTTCATCAGTTCAATG
>JAQQAM010000105.1 GCA_028532905.1 Spirochaetales bacterium | reverse complement strand
AGGCATAATGGTTGAAGGAATTCATATCAGGGCTCCAGAGGCTTCCGTCAGGTTTAAGACCGTCCCAGTGCTCCCAGATGGTTGTGGCCCCCTGTTTCACCTGATACAGCCAGGACGGATAGTCCTCCTGCAGCAGCAGGGTATAGGCTTTATCCAGTCTGCCGTATCGGCTCAGGGCTGAACAGAGATAGGGCGTTCCCAGAAATCCGCTTGTCAGATGGTCCTTTTCTCCTTCCAATAGAGACACCAGCCCGTTGACAGTTCTGTCTACATAATCCGCAGGGGTCAGATTAAAATGCAGAGCCAGAATGTGGGCGGTCTGGGTGTTGACGGCCAGACGGCCGGAGGGGGTGAAGAACTCTTTTTGAAAAGCGTCGACAATTCGTTTATAGAGATCTGAGAAATCCTCACAGTCTTTAGTATTCCCCAGAACCCAGGAGGTTCTGCACATCAGGTCCACCGAGTTGGCATAAAAGACCGTTGCGGTGAAATCATTGGGAGTTGCTCCGAAATAACTGCCTTCTTTGGCATCCAGAGCCACCCAGTCACCGAAGTGAAAACCGCTGTCCCAGATCACTTCATCCCGGGCCTGATGCCTCATATAACCGACCCAGTTTTTCATGGCTTCATAATTTTCTTTGAGTATGTTCAGATCACCGCTTTTCCTGTAGGTCTCCCAGGGACAGATGACCATGGCATCCGCCCAGCCTGTGGCCGAATGGTTTCCTCCCAGAATGTCATCTCCATCGGCGGCATCATCCAGAACATCGGGAATGACATGGGGAATGCCCCCGTCAGGCAGCTGCTCGGAGCGCATATCCCGGAGCCATTTTGAGAAAAATCCGTATGTATCCATAAGACTGGCAGCCGTACTGATAAACACCTGGGCATCTCCGGTCCATCCCAGTCTTTCATCCCGCTGGGGACAGTCCGTGGGAATATCCAGAAAATTGCCTTTCATTCCCCAGAGGATATTGTGATGAAGCTGGTTCAGAAGAGGATGGGAACAGCTGAAGGTTCCCACAGGCTCCATCCGGCTGTGAAGAACAACGGCTTCAAAGGCCTCAGGCCGGATGTCTCCGGGGTATTCCTCCACCAGAACATAGCGGAAACCCTGAAAAGTAAAGCGGGGCTGATAGGATTCTGTACCTTCTCCTTTCAGGATATACAAAATCTCCTGTCTGGCGGATCTGAGATTATCTGTGTAGAATTCATTTTCCGGATGGAGGATTTCCGCATGCTTCAGTTTTACCCTGTCTCCGGATTTTCCTGTAACCGAAAAACGGACCCAACCGGTCATATTCTGTCCGAAATCAAGGATGGTGCGGCCTTGAGAATCCTTTATGATCTCTTTGACCTTCAAAACCTCCCGGGGCAGGACGAGAGGGCCATCCTGAGCCCTTATCTGCATTTTGTCAGAGACCGACAGACATTCAACAGGCTCCCAGACCTTAAGGGATGAGGGATGTTCCAGAGATTCCTGCCGGGCGTCAAATGTTTCACCGTGATAAATCTCTGAATACAGAACAGGAGAGGGACAGGAGGTCCAGGATTCATCGCTCTCTACCCACTGCTCAGAACCATCCTCAAAGCAAAGAAGAATCTTTAATGAGATTCCATTTCTGCTGCCGTAATAGCAGCGTTTCCCTACCCAGCCGGCCAGATCTCCTTTGTACCAGCCGGGGCCGACATGAGCCAGCACAGTGTTCTTTCCGGACTCGAGCTCGCCGCTGATATCATAGGACTGATACAGAAGACGGCTTTTATAGTTTGTCCAGCCGGGGGTCATCTGCTGCTCACCGATCCTCCTGCCGTTGATCAGAACTTCATAGACTCCCAGTGAGGTGGCATAGAGTCTGGCAGATTTCAGAGGGCTGGTGAGCTGAAGTTCTTTATGAAACAGCCATCCTTTAGAATCTTCCGGTTTTGTATCTGCGGCAGATGAGATAAAGGGCGCATCCCAGCTTTCCTCTTTTAGTAAAGAGGTTTCAAAATAAACAGATTCAGACCAGGGGGTCTGCTCATTCCGGTTATTAACAATACGGACCCGGCACCAGTATCTGGTGACCGGCGAAAAGTCCGGTCCTGAGTACTCAACATTCTGAGACTGGCTGCTTTCAACTGCTCCGCTGGTCCAGAACAGTGTTCCGAAACTCTGATCTGTACTGATCTGCAGTTCATAGGATTTCTGAGTGATCCCGGTTCCGTCACTGATGATAACCCAGGAAAAGGACGGCCGGAGAGTATCCAGGCCGATAAAGTTTTTATGGTGATCGCAAAGAAGGGTGCTGATTTTCAACATATGCTGCTCCTGACTGTATTTCTGTACTATAGTACCTCTGCTTTCCCGATCCTGATATGGACGAATTGATCCTTTTTAATGGATGAATCAGCTCTGGGGATGAATCAACTCTTTAGATGAGTCAACTCTTTAGATGAATCAGTTCAGGAGCCTGCCCCTCAGGGCTTATAGTTCTGTACCGTCTCAATCAGAGCCATAATATTCTCTACAGGGGTACCCGCCTGTGCAAAATGACAGGAACAGGGCAGATAGCCCTGGGGCCCGAGCTGATCCAGACACATCCGGGTCTCTTCCGCCACTTCGGCCGCCGTCCCGAAAGGCAGTATTTTCTGATTCTCAACCCCTCCGTGAAAGATCAGTTTATCCCCATATTTTGCCTTGATAGACTCACAGTCCATGCCTTCACAGACATGCTGAATGGGATTCAGAACATCCACTCCCGCTTCGATCAGCCGGGGGATAATCGGCTCCGACGCACCGTCGGTATGGAAAAAGACCTTTGCCCCATAAGAATGGACCATCTCACACCATTTCTGCATTCTGGGAAAAAGGAACTCATCAAAGGAATCCGGCGACATAAGCAAACTGTTCTGGGAGCCCATATCATCACTGAGAAACACAAGATCGATGGACCCATCGGCGGCTTCCAGAAAACGGCGGACCATCTCTCCCTGGGATTCAGCAATATAATCCAGGGCTTTATTGAGGAATTCGGGGTTCATCACCGTATCCATCAGGGCATTTTCCAGTCCCCGCATCTGGCAGTACACTTCAAACAGGGACACCCAGGGCCCCAGCGTCACAAACTCACTGGCCAGTACTTTTGCCTCGGCTGCGGCAGTAACATAATCAAAATCATCAGGATCAGGCCAGGGATAGACATCCAGTTCTTCCTGAGTACTGAGTTCAGCCAGGGGGTTATAGGACACTTCTCCGTATTCCACACCTTCATTGGCCTGAACCGCTTCAAACCGGACGCCCCAGTGGTTGACCTCCTGATGCTCATTGGGATCTTTAAGAATAACCCCTTTATAGGGAATTCCCAGCCAGGCAATTTTATCAATATCCAGTTTCCGGTAAATATCCAGTTCATCATCCACACCCAGATGTTTTTTAAAAACCTCTACCAGTTCAGGAACCAGCCATATATCCACAGGCACTCTGTCAGGTGTCTCCCTGTTCAGAACGGCTAACACTCTTTCTCTTGCATTCATCACATATCTCCTTATCAAAGATAAAATAAGCCTTTAAATCAAATATTTCTTGGTCTATATTTACATTATGTATGGCGAAATTTTACCTGGACTGAAAAAGCCCAATCTGGAAACAGTCCGAGACAGGCTGGACAAGACAGGTCTGGCTCTTGAATATTTCAAATCCTTTGAACAGACACAGCATGACTTTCACGGCCATGATTTTATTGAAATCCTTTTTGTTATAAGAGGCAGGTTCAGACATGTTACAGCAGACAGCAGTTTCGATGAGACCGCCGGAGGACTGACCATAATAAATGATCATCAGTACCATTCCCTCAGAACCCCCGACGGTCCGGTGGAACTGATGAATGTCTATCTGAAGCCGTCCCTCTACCCTCTTCCTGAACTCCCGGAACCTCTGGGGGACAGACTGAGCCATCTGATCCCCCTGCACAGGTCTCTTGCCAACCTGAGAAACAGAATCTGCCATCTGAATGTAAGGGACTCCGGACTAATGCAGCAGCTTCTGATGATGCTGTATAATGAGCAGAACCGGGAGGAACCGGGCCGGGAATCTGCTGTGTACTCCCTGTTCAGGCTGGTTCTGATAGAAATCTGCCGGGCTGCACCCGTCCTGCGGGAAGATCCTGCCGATGTTTACCGGTACAAAATAGATAAAGTCTGCAGCTTTCTGGAGAAAAACTTTACTCAGAAAGTCCGCCTGGAAGAACTCTGCCGGATCAGCGGTCTGAATGAAGCCAATCTATGCCGCCGGTTTAAGGAATATACGGGGATGAGTACAGGGGAATTTCTGAAACAGAAACGTCTGGCGGCCTCGGTACAGAAACTGCGTACAACCAATGATAAGATTATTCACATATGCCAGGACTGCGGTTTCTCCGATATTTCCCGTTTCAACCGTTCTTTTAA
Source organism: Spirochaetales bacterium (assembly GCA_028532905.1). Lineage (GTDB taxonomy): Bacteria > Spirochaetota > Spirochaetia > DSM-2461 > DSM-2461 > Oceanispirochaeta. The sequence continues at coordinate 14,129 of JAQQAM010000105.1, read as the reverse complement.
AAAAGCCTTTGGTTCCACTCCCTCGGATTATAGAAAAAACGCCTTGAGCCGGCTCCAGGATCAGGAAAAATAAAAAAGCCGGATTCTGCAGAACCCGGCTGATCAGACAAATTAAGCGAAGTAAAAGACCTCTTTCAGGGGAATGGTCACAGGGGAATTATCCTCATTCACTTCCATGATATCCGCCATAAAAGCCCACCACTTCTGAACCACAGGATTCTGCCCCAGATCCTGACTTCCACCGTCACCGGAGACCTTCTGTACTCCGAAGAGGACTCCCGTTTCTTCATCCAGAAAGATGGAATAGTCCGAGATGCCCTGCTCTTTGAGCAGTGTCTGCAGCTCAGGCCAGATTTCATCATGCCGCTTTTTATATTCGGCTTCAAAGCCTTTTTTCAGTTTCATTTTAAATGCGACTCTGTTCATATGCACTCCCGGTCAGGCCCGTCTCTGGGCTTTCAGTTTGTTCTGTTTTTTCACATTATCCATAATAACAGGGAGAAGAACAGCCAGAATCAGGAGAAATCCTGTTGTGATGATCATAATTTTGGCAGACATATTAATCAGTCCCATTCCGAACTTCAGATAGCCGATCAGGAACACCGACAGGAGAACACCCACGATGTTTCCCTTTCCGCCGCTTATGGACACGCCCCCCAGAACAACCAGGGTGATGGCTTCCAGTTCCCAGCCCATAGCGATATTGGGACGGGTACTGCCAATCCGGGAGGTGAGGAGCACTGCAACCACACCGGCGAACACACCGTTTAATACAAAGTTGGTAAAGCGGATGCGGTCCACATCCACACCGGAAAATTTGGCGGCTGTGGCACTGTTGCCGATGGCATAGAGCTTCCGGCCGTAGGTTGTGAAATGCAGAACATAGGCAAAACCGGCTGCCAGAATCAGAAAAAAGACCAGTTCAAAGGGGATGATGGTTCCCGGGATATATCCCTGGCCGAAATAGCTGAAACTCGCCGGGTATTGGGTATAGGCCTGGTCTCCCAGAATGGCCTGGGACACCCCCCGGAACATGGACAGGGAGGCCAGGGTCACAGCAATAGCCGGTATTCTGAACCGGATGATAAACAGGGCATTAAAGGCCCCGGCCAGAGCTCCGGTCAGGATTCCGATGATAATCAGCCCGCCTGTGTCCACCCCCATGGAGGAGGCAAAGCCCATGGCAAAGGAGGAGAGGGCAATGATAGCCGCCACGGAAATATCAATATCGCCGCACATGATAATGAAGATCATGGGCAGAGCCAGGACAGCTTTCTCCATAAAGGTGAACGTGGCATTCATCAGATTAAAATAGTCTAGAAAATAGGGGGTAATATTGGAAAACAGTATGACCATGGCGATCAGAATCAGAGCCAGAACCCCCTCCCATCTGGTAACCAGGGCTATAATTTTATTCTTGAGACCTTTATTTTCTTCTACAAGCCTCGACTCATTGGCAAGGGTTTTATTCGTATCCATTACAAAGATCTCCTGTTGAGTAATTCCTTTTCTTTACGGTTATCCATCATGGTGTTGATGAACATGGCAGCCAGTACAATCAGCCCCTGAATAAACATCTGGTAAAAGGGAGAGAAGTTTACAACAGGCAGGGCATTGTTGATGATTCCCAGAAACAGGGCACCGATAATAACCCCGGGGATTGCCCCGGCACCGCCTGCAATATTCACGCCTCCCAGAACACAGGCAGCAACAGTCTGCAGCTCAAATCCGGTTGCCGTCTCATTGACAGCCGCCGCATAGCGGGAGGTCCACATAACTCCGGCAATACCGCAGAGGGCGCCGCTGATGGAGAAAATAAGCATATTCACCTTGGCCTCGCTGACCCCCACAAAATGAGCCGCCGTCTTGTTTCCGCCTATGGCATACACCTCCCGGCCGCTTCTTGTATAACGGCTGAAAAAGATCATAACAGCAGAGACCAGCACAGCAGCCCAGATCAGATTACTGAGCCCGAGGAATGTCCCTTTGGGCAGGTTCATATACCCTTCTGTCATTTCATGGGCTGTCACCCACTGCCCCTTACTCAAGACAAAGGTGAATCCTCTGTAGATGCTCATGGTTCCCAGGGTGGCAATAATGGGAGGAACCTTTCCAAAAGCCACAAGAAGCCCGTTAAAAGCTCCCAGAACCAGACCGATCAGTACACCGACCATCAGAACAAGTCCCACAGGCAGAGCGGGATTCGACTGGTTCAGCATGGAAGCCGCCATACCGGAAAAAGCGATTATGGAACCAACCGAAAGATCAATACCTCCGGTGAGAATGACAAAAAACTGTCCTATGGCCACCATAATCAGAATGGACGTATCATTGATGATTCTGCTGATATTTTCTCCGGACACAAAACCCGGAGCTCTCAGATTGACTAAAACCGTGAGAGTCAACACCAGCAGCACCAGGGTGATCTCTCTTTTTTTCATTAATTCTTTAATTGTATTCATGCATTGCTCTCCACGGTATGGCCTGTTGCGGCCTTGATGATCACATCAGAGTCGGCTTCATCCCGGCTGAACTCCTTTGTCTTATGCCCTTCATGCATAACCACCACCCGGTCACTCATGCCGAGGATTTCAGGAAGCTCCGAGGACACCATGATAACCGCCAGCCCTTTGGAAGCCATCTCTGAGATAAACTCGTGCACCGCAGCCTTGGTCCCTACATCAATTCCCTTGGTAGGCTCATCCAGGATCAGGATTTCCGGTTCTGTGGCCAGCCATTTGGCCAGGACCACCTTCTGCTGATTCCCTCCGGAGAGGGTATTGGCATTCACATGCCATCCGGCAGCCTTGATCTCCATCATACGGCCGAACTCGGCAGTTTTTGCTTTTTCCGCTTTCGCGTCGACTTTTCCCAGCCGGCTGATCTTATCAATGATAGGGAGGGTGATATTACTGGTCAGACTCTGCTCCAGAATAACCCCCTGGGTCTGACGGTCTTCAGGAACATAGGCCAGACCTTTCTGCATGGCCTCTCTGGCACTGTTGATCACCACATCCTGCCCTTTCAGGCGGACCGTTCCCGCATCCAGTGAGTCGATACCGAATATGGCCCGCATCACCTCACTCCGGCCGGCTCCCACCAGTCCGAAGAATCCCAGGATCTCTCCCTTTTTCAGCTCAAAGGAAACATCCTTGAACGAACCGGCTTTACTGAGGCCTTCCACTTCCAGAATGGTCTCGCCTATATTGACATCCACCTTGGGAAACATCTGGTCCAGACTCCGACCCACCATCATATTGACGATCTGGTCGATTCCCGTTTCAGCCACATTGCCTTCACCGATATACTGGCCATCCCGGAGAACTGTGAAACAGTCGCAGATTTCCTGGATTTCCTCAAATTTGTGGGAGATGAAGATGATAGCTTTGTTCTCTTTTTTAAGCTGCCGGACAATCTTGTAAAGATCCTCCACTTCCCTGAGGGTAAGAGCCGATGTGGGCTCATCCATAATAACGACTTTGGCATCAATGGAGAGGGCTTTGGCTATCTCCACCATATGTCTCTGGGCCACACCCAGATTTTTCACCGGCGTGTCCGGATTGATATCAATTTCCATCTTCTGAAGGAGATCTTTCGTTTTTTGTCTCATCTCCTTCCAGTCCAGAGCACCCTTCTTTTTCAGGTGATGTCCCATATATATATTTTCCATTACAGAAAGTTCAGGAAACATGGAGGCTTCCTGATGAATGGCTGTGATGCCGGCTTCCTGTGCGTCTATTGCATTTTTAAAGCTGTATTCTTTTCCCTGGTAGATAATTTTACCGGTTGTCGGTGTATAAACTCCGGTCAGGATTTTTACAAGTGTCGATTTACCGGCACCGTTTTCTCCAATCAGAGCATGGACTTCGCCCTCTCTGATATTCAGGTTAATCCCGTCAAGAGCTTTAATACCGGGAAAGTATTTGGTAATGTTCTGCAATTCTAATATTTTATCTGACAAAATTAAGCTCCTCTTTAGGACAGACCTCATCTGTATGAAGTAAAATGTTTAAGAATTAATTGTTTAAATAGGATTAAGACAGGCCCTCCCCGGAAGGGGAGAACCTGATATTTTCAGTTCAATTGATCAGATTTAGAACATTGCCGCGTATTTGGCGATATTCTCTTTGTTGAATACAAAAGGTGTGCTCATGACAGAAACACCATCTTTACCGACAGTAACTTCTCCCATTCTGCCTACTTTGAAAACATCTCCTTCATTACCTTCCACTTTACCGGTAATCAGAGCTTCCAGGATCATTGTAGATGTGTATCCCAGGTCTACAGGATTCCACAGAGCCATCTGACCGCAGGTTCCGTTTTCAATATAGTGCTGCATTTCTGAGGGAAGTCCCAGACCGGTGATCTGAACCTTTCCTTTCATGCCTTCATCTTCGATGGCTTTAGAGGCAGCCAGTACACCGACGGTGGTGGGAGAAATGATTCCGGTCAGTTCGGGATATTTCTGCATAAGGCCAACAGCTTCTCTGTAGCTCTTGTCTGCCATATCATCACCGTAAACAACTTCTACCAGTTCCATGTCTTTGTATTTGGGATCTTTGATCTCTTCATACATCCACTGGATCCACTCGTTCTGGTTGGTAGCCTGAGACGTAGCGGATACGATTCCGATCTGTCCTTTGTAATCTGTCAGTTCGGCAATCAGCTGTACCTGCTGTCTTCCGATCAGTTCGGAAACTGAGGGGATAAGGTCTACGATTCTGCCTCCCGGAGCGATTCCGGAGTCAAAAGAGATAACCTTGATTCCTGCAGCCATTGCTTTTTTGGTGACAGGGATAAGAGCATCTTTGTCGTTGGCTGAGATAGCGATACCGTCTACTCTCTGGGCAATCAGTGTTTCAATAATTTCAATTTGACCTTCCGCTGTGGAGGCACTGGGTCCCATATAAATGGATTCCACATTTCCAAGCTCTTCAGCAGCTTCCACTCCACCATCGGCTACGGCTTCAAAAAAACCGTTTCCAAGACTCTTCACCAGGAGAACAATTTTCAGAGGGGACTCAACAGTATCTTCCTGCTGTCCGTTCGCAAACAGGCCTGTTACCATAAGCAGAGCCAGTAAAAGGGTTAATAACTTTTTCATCTCTTCCTTCCTTTTAGGTTTGATTTGTTCTTAAATGGTATCAGCCGTTCAGAAAAAACAGTTAGGACGGGAATCTACAGAAAGGAGTCAAATTCTACTCTCCCGGATATATTCAGAGGGAGATTTGCCGTATTTCTCACGGAACAGCCTGGCAAAATGGCGGCTGCTCTGGTATCCCAGATTTTCGGCAATGGTCTTCACGTTGGCTCCGGGCATCTGAAGCATCTCGATGGATGTGTTCAAGCGAAGGTCTGTTATATAACTGGTCAGGGTCTGATTTTTGTATTTTTTAAACTGGGAACTCAGGTAGTTGGGAGACACTCCCAGCTCTTCGGCAATCTGGGCCACCCCAATCTGCTCCTTATAGCGCCTGTAGATAATTTTTTCTGCATCTGCAATCAGTTTGTTATCCGCATGATGATCAGTCTGTCGGATCTGGACAGCCGGAAGGAGTTTCTTTAAAACAGGCAGCAAATCCTCCTCCGTAACAGGCTTGAGCATATACTCGGACACTCCCAGGCGGATGGCCTGCTGGGCATATTCAAAATCCGAGTATCCCGACAGAATAACAACCTGTATTGTCTCATGATGGAAGTCAATCTGCTTCAGAACATCCAGCCCCGTAAGACCGGGCATCCGGATATCCACAAAGGCGATATGAAGCCCCCCCTGCTCCAGTCTCTCCTTAAGCTGAGTCCCGTTGGCGACCTCTTCAATCTCTGCCTGAGGAAGAAATTCCTGAAGGAGGGACCGCAGCTCCAGGCGCACATATTTTTCATCGTCCGCAATGAGTATCTTCATATCTCAATCCTGATCTTCGTTCCCTTACCGGGTGCGCTTTCTATTTCAAAAAGAGCCTCAGGGTAGGCGATCTTCAGCCTCTGCTGCACATTCAGGAGTCCCACATTCATCATCCGCTCCATCTTTTGGGCATCAAAACCCACACCATTATCCTGAATCAGAAGATTGATCCCCTTTTCTCCCCGGACCCGGGTGGAAACAGCTTTCAGTTCCAGAAGCCCGCCGCTCTCCAGGGGTTCTATGCCGTGATTGATGGAGTTTTCCACCAGGGGCTGGAGGATGAGGCGGGGAATCCGGAAATGCCGGGCCTCCTCATCAATGGAAAGGGAATAGGAGAAACGTTCATCAAAGCGGATTTTCTGCAGCAGGCAGTACTCTTCAATAAACTGGTACTCCTCCTCCAGAGAGGTCCAGCTGTTCTGGGACTGCACATATCGGAGCATCTTCTTCAACGCCGTCACAGTAACCGTGATGTTTTCTGACTCCCCAGCCCGATTCATCCCCAGAATCATGGACAGCACATTGTAGAGAAAATGGGGCTGCACCTGGGACTGGAGAGCCTGGTATTTCGCATCCCGCCGCTCCAGAAGTTCCTGATACTTAAAAAAGTTATCGATGGTCAGGGAGGCGTACTCGGCAAAAGTGGCCATTCTGATAATTCCCAGATCCGAGAAGGTCTCTCCTTCTGTCAGTTTGAGGGCAATGATGGAGCCGAAAGACCGGCCTTCCTTGACCAGGGGAACAGAAAGAAAGGAACTGACGCCGGAAAGCTGCAGCTCTCCGGCGGCGTCTTTCACATAAATCTGCCTGTTGTGATGCCTGATCTGACTAGAGAGATAGTCCAGGAGTCTGTTTCTGTCCTCTTCCTCCAGAGCCTGTCCCTGCTCTGCTTCCCGACAGAGGGTTCCGTCTTTTTCCGAGCGGAGAATCAGCACCGCCTCGGCTGCCGTATCCTGAATAACAGATGCGGCGACCAGATCGTATAAAGCATTCACATCGGACTGGTCGGAGATAAATCCCCCCACATCACGGGTCAGATTGAGGATGCTGTTCACATTCTCCTTCAGATCAAGAATCAGCTCATTGAAGGTCCGGGCAAAGGCGCCGAACTCATCTTTGGAATGAATATCCACAACAGTGGAAAAGTCCCCCCGGGACACCATTCTGAAAGAGCTCTCCACCCGTTTGAGCTTGCCCACAAGACTGCGGGAGAAAATAAAAGTAAAAAGAATGGAGACCAGAAGAATGGCCAGGGAGGTTGTGATCAGAACAATATCCAGCTGTCTCTGGATGATGCGCCCTTCTTCTTTGATGGAGTTGATAAAGTAGTTCATGAAACTCTCAAAGCTGTTCTTGAAGTAGTAGGAGGTTTCCTGAAATTCATTAAAGAAGGGAATCAGGGATTCCTGTTTCTGCATTTCGTTATAGAGGTTGTCGGAGGTTCTGTACTGACTTCGTAAAATCACAAGAGTCTCTTCCATATTGGAGAGCATCTCCATAGCCCGTTCATTCATGGTGATGGCCGTAAAATACTGGTCCCGGATCAGGTCATCATCATCCTGAAAAAAATGATCCAGCTTCATAAAGGCATCAAAGGTCTGATTGTACTCCAGAACAGCTTCCTGCCACTCTGTTATGGTCACGGCGGAACGGGGAGAAAAGGTCAGAGACCGGAGCTGGCCGTACACCTTGGGAGCAAAGAGGTCAAAGACAATGTCCTTCATATGGCTCTGCACTTCCCTGGATTTAACCTGGAGTGCGGAGCCCAGATTGATAGAGTTCTGAATTTCCTCCGCCTTGATCCGGCTTTGAATCAGCATGGCTGCCAGGAGGGAGACTCCCATTACATAGAGAAGCATAAGAACGATGAGCTGATGACGGATCTTCATGGGATAATCTTAAGGGGAGAGGCTGTTTTAGACAAGTAAAACAATTGCGCTAAGGATAGGAGGGGCGCGCATTGTCGGGATCGTTCCTCAGCTTCGCCTGCGGTACGACCCTATCTGCGGTCCGGCAGAGTCGGGCCGGACGGACACCCCCGCATAGCCTGCCCCCTGCCCAAAGCAGGGGGAGCGCCCGGAAACTATTCCACCCGGATCACAGTCTTCAGCAGATCCTCATCCCTGGAGGATGCACCCACCATGATATCAAAACGTCCCGGTTCCACCACCCTCTGCAGGTCGGCATTGATCAGAGACAGCTCTTCAAAGGGGAGGGTCAGATCTACGGTAACTGTTTCTCCCGACCTGATATAAACCCGTTTGAATCCCCGCAGCTCCTTTACCGGAGTGGTCAGGGAGCTGAACTGATCATTGATATAGAGCTGAACGATTTCCCATCCGTCATAATCTCCTTCATTCTTCACACTGACTGAAACCTCAAGGTCTTCTCCCTGCTGCAGAACACTCTTTGAGACCTTCAGGTCTGCATAGGAGAAGGGACTGAATCCCATTCCCTCACCGAACACAAACAGGGGCTCTTCGGGCATATCGATATAGCGCTCTTCACCGGGCATGGCCGGATCGTTCATGGAGTGCCAGCCTGAAAAGCGGTTGTAATGAACCGGAATTTGTCCTGCATGATGGGGGAAGCTGATGGTCAGTTTTCCCATGGGGTTCAGGTCTCCGAAAAGGACTTCCGCAATCCCCTCCCCGGCTTTGGCACCGGGGTTGAAGGCACAGACAAGGGCATCGGCGTTCTCTTTTATCCAGGGAACCGTCAGGGGTTTGCTGGCCAGAAGGACCACACAGAGGGGGGTGCCGGCGGCTTTGACGGCTTCCAGAAGCTTCTGCTGCTTTCCTGTGAGATCCAGATTGGCTCTGTCGTGAAACTCGCCGTGGAGTTTCAGGGTGTCTCCCACACAGGCCACGGTGAGATCCGCCTCCCGGGCGGCTGCGGCGGCCTGGTCGCACTCATCCAGGTTTTCATCCAGAGGATCGGCCCCTTTCACAAAGTTAACTGTTATTCCTTCCCGCTCTGCCCTTTCTTTCAGTCCCGCCAGAAGGGTGACGGTCACATCCCGGTGGAAGCTGTCGTCTGAGGCTCCGGCCTGCATACTGCCGAAGGACCAGTCGCCCAGCTGAGCCACTACATCATCCGCATTGGCTCCCACCAGGGTGATGGTTTTGACAGCACCGGGCTTCAGGGGCAGGATACCTTCATTTTTAAGGAGAACAAGGGATTCTCTGGAAGCCTGTGCCGCGGCCTCCCAGTGGTCCTCACGGCCCAGAGCAGCCGCCTCCCGTTCGGGAGAGGTGTGTCGGTACTCATCGAAGAGCCCCAGCCGGAACTTGGCCATCAGGATGCGGCGGACACTGTCGTTGATCATGGATTCATCCAGCCGTCCCTCTTTCACCAGTTCAATGGTGTGTTTATAGAAGGAGGGAGTGGTCATAATCATATCATTACCCGCCGTAACGGCGATGTAAGCTGCTTCTTTGAGGTCTTCAGCCACCTTCTGTTTGGTATGAAGAGAGCCGATATTGTCCCAGTCTGTCACGATAAAACCGTCCAGGTCCCAGCTCTCCTTGGCCTGATCCCTGAGGAGCCATCTGCTGGCGGAGCAGGGTTCTCCGTTTATGGCCTGATAACCGGCCATGAGTGTAGCACATCCGTCTTTTACGATCTTCTCAAAGGGGGGGAGGAAGTAGGTGAGCATGTTGCGCCGGGAAACATCTGCCTCATAGGCATCCCGGCCGCCGTCGGCTTCCCCATAGGCGGCATAGTGCTTGCCACAGGCCAGAATCTTCTCCCAGTTGGCAAATCCCTCTTTCCCCTGATAGCCTTCCACCATTTCTGCAGCCATTTCCCCGATGAGCCAGGGATCTTCTCCGAAGGTCTCATCCACACGGCCCCAGCGGGCATCCCGGCCTACACAGAGAACGGGCGAAAAGGTCCAGTGGATGCCGTTGGCTCTCACCTCTCTGGCAGTGACCGCTCCCATTTCCCTGATCAGATCCCGGTTCCAGCTGCAGCTGACACCCAGCTGAGTGGGGAAAACGGTGGCTCTGTTATCAAAACAGTGACCGTGGATGGCATCGATTCCAAAAATAAGAGGGATTCCCAGACGGGTCTTTTCCGCCCGGGTCTGGAGCTCACGCATCATGTCACCGGTACAGTGGAGGTAGGAGCCGATATTCATACTTTCCAGCTTGTCCATATTGTTGTCAAAGTTTGCGGGAAGCTGCATCATCTGCCCGACTTTCTCTTCCAGAGTCATTCTCTGCAGCAGGTCGGCGCATCGCTTTTCATAACTTTGTGACTGATCTTTGTAAACGTCCATGGTATTTCCTTTCTTTTCCTCAAGACAATGTGAGGGTCTAACTGAGAAGATACACCCCCCGCCCCTTCCGGGCAAGGGATCACCCGGAGGTCACACTCATCTTTACAGAAAATTTCGATATTTTTTTATCCATATCTTGACAAAACTTTATTTCTGTAAAATTATATCGATATATTATTACCTATTCAAAGGAGTCCTGATATGCCCAAGGATGAGAAAACAGTTCTTAAAATGAAAAAAGACCTGGATGCAGTAATCCAGAGAGTCAATGCTGCACAGAAGAAATATGCCTCCTATTCCCAGGAACAGGTTGATGAGATTTTCCGCCAGTCCGCCATTGCGGCCAATGATGCCCGGATTACTCTGGCCAAAATGGCTGTTGAAGAGACAGGCATGGGAATTGTAGAAGACAAGGTAATCAAGAATCACTTTGCTTCCGAGTTTATTTTCAACAAATATAAAGATACAAAAACCTGCGGTGTGATCGAAGACGACGGAACCTACGGGATTCAGAAAATTGCCGAACCCATCGGTGTGCTGTGCGGAATTGTACCTACGACCAACCCCACATCCACCGCTATCTTCAAGGCTCTGATTGCCCTGAAAACCAGAAACGCCATTATCTTCAGCCCCCACCCCAGAGCTGCCAAATGTACAGTGGAAGCCGCCAGAATTATTCTGGAAGCGGCTGTGAAAGCGGGTGCTCCCGAAGATATCATCGGCTGGGTGGCCGAACCTTCCATGGAACTCTCCCAGCATCTTCTGGCTCATGAAGATATCAATATGATCCTGGCCACAGGGGGGCCCGGCATGGTGAAAGCCGCCTACTCTTCCGGAAAACCTGCGGTGGGTGTAGGTGCCGGTAACACTCCTGCCCTGATGGATGAAACTGCAGATGTGAAAATGGCCGTCAGCTCTATTTTAATGAGTAAAACCTTTGACAACGGTGTCATCTGTGCTTCCGAGCAGTCTGTTATCGTTCATAAGTCCCTGTATAAAGAGGTAAAAGAGGAGTTTCTCACAAGGGGAGCCTACATCCTGAATGAAAAAGAGAAAAAACAGGTGGCCGCCCTTATCCTTGATCCCGAAAGAGGAACCATTAATCCTAAAATCGTCGGACAGAAAGCCGCAGATATTGCCGCCATGGCAGGATTTTCTGTTGATCCCGATGTGAAGATTCTCATCGGAGAGGTAACAGATACCAGTGTAAAAGAACCCTTTGCCCATGAAAAACTGAGCCCCTGTCTGGCCATGTACAAATGTAATGATTTCTCAGACGGAATGGAAAAAGCCAGGATTCTGGTGGAGCACGGCGGCATCGGACACACCTCTGTTCTCTACACCGACGAAAAGAACAGTCACAGAATCAGAGAATACGGTGAAGTGATTAAAACCGGAAGAGTTCTTGTGAACATGCCCTCTTCCCACGGAGCCATTGGAGACCTGTACAATTTCCGCCTGGAACCCTCACTGACCCTGGGCTGCGGAAGCTGGGGTGGAAACTCAGTCAGTGAAAATGTAGGAGTCAAACATCTTATGAACGTGAAAACTGTAGCCGAAAGAAGAGAAAACATGCTCTGGTTCCGCATTCCCCCCAAGGTGTACCACAAGTTCGGATGCCTGCCCATCGCTCTGAAAGAACTGAAGGACAAGAAACGGGCCTTTATTGTTACCGATACCTTCCTCTATACCAGCGGCTGTGTGGATAAAGTCACAAAGATCCTCAAATCTCTGGGAATCGAAGTGGAGTGTTTCCACCAGGTAAAACCCGACCCCACTCTCAGCACCATCGAAGAGGGTCTGGCTGTGATGAACAGATTCAACCCCGATGTGATCATCGGTCTGGGAGGGGGATCTCCCATGGATGCGGCCAAGATCATGTGGCTTCTGTACGAACACCCCGAGGTTCATTTCGAGGGTCTGGCTATGCGCTTTATGGATATTGAGAAAAGAATCTACGCCTTCCCCGATATGGGTAAAAAGGCAGAGCTGGTGGCTATCCCCACCACATCCGGAACCGGTAGTGAAGTCACCCCCTTCTCTGTTGTGACCGATGACAGAACAGGTCTGAAATATCCCATTGCCGACTATGCTCTGACACCTTCCATGGCCATTGTGGACCCCGAACTGGTTATGACCATGCCTGCGTCCCTCACAGCCGCCTCGGGAATTGACGCCATTACCCACTCTCTGGAAGCCTTTGTCTCCATCATGGCCTCTGACTACACAAACGGTCTGGCTCTGGAGTCTCTGAGACTGCTCTTCAAGTACCTGCCCCAGTCCTATAAAAGCGGGGACAGTGACAAGAAGGCCAAAGAAAAGGTTCACAATGCCTCCAGTATTGCGGGAATGGCCTTTGCCAATGCCTTTTTAGGGGTTTGTCACTCCATGGCTCATAAGCTGGGTGCCGCCTTCCACATTCCCCACGGTGTGGCCAATGCCCTGATGATCAACGAGGTCATCCGCTTCAATGCCACAGACAATCCTCTGAAACAGGCGGCCTTTCCCCAGTATGAGTACCCCACAGCCATATCCCGCTATGCCCGGGTGGCCTCTTATCTGGGACTGGAAGGAAAAAGTGAAATGGATAAGGTGGAAGCTCTGACAGTGAAACTGGACGAGTTGAAGAAAGAGCTGGATATCCCCTTTTCCATTAAAGAGTTCGGAATTGATGAGAAAGAGTTCCTGGACCGGGTGGATGAACTGGCGGAACAGGCTTTTGATGATCAGTGTACCGGCGGCAACCCCCGATACCCCCTGATCAAAGAGATCCGTCAGATGTATCTGAACGCCTACTACGGGAAGCTTCAGATTGTAAAAAAGGATGAGACTGTCACAGCCGCAAGCTGACCAGACGAATACTGACATATCCTTACGGCCGCCCCTCCGGGGGCGGTTTTTCTCTTTCCGGGACAGCTAAAGGGGAATGATGACAAACAGGCCGTCAGATCAGGACATACTTTTTCTGAGTTCCTGACTCAGATTTTTGACCTTCTCCTCCAGAGGCGTGTCGATATCGATAATAATGCCGTAATCCGGTTCTTCCAGATCGGCAAACTGGCTTTTGAGCATATCCGCTTTCTGATAATGCCCCTGCCGGGCCTCCAGACGGCTGAAAATTGTATCAAAACTGCCTTTCAGATACACCCAGATGATCTCTTCAGCCAAATTTTCAGAAAGGAACCGGCGGTAGGACTCCTTCAGGGCGGAGCAGCTGAAAACAGCCGACCGTCCCTGACTCTGGCAGGATATGATTTCATCCCTGATCAGCTGCAGCCAGGGCCAGCGGTCCTCATCATTCAAGGGGATTCCCGAAGACATCTTCTGAATATTCACCTCAGGATGAAAACCGTCGGCTTCATAATATTTGATACCCAGCGCCCCGGCGCATCGTTCCCCCAGGGTTGTTTTACCGCATCCGCTTACGCCCATAATCACTGCAATCATCACTCACTCTCCGGAAAATTTGATTTCAGGGCCCACAACCCCAGTGCCGGATTGGAGATATAATAAATCTCTTCTCCGTCGTCCATGGTATTCCAGCCCTCTGCCAGTCTGGCACGGGGATACTTTGTCTCATACTCTGAGAGCTCTCCGTATGCGAAGCCCGCGTCTTCCACTTCTTCCCGGCTGAGTTTTCCGGGACAATAGGTAATTGTAAAGCGTCCTTCCGAGGAGCCGTGAATCAGGTGGGCAGCGACGGACAGATTCTCCGCCATATCGGGGCGGCTGTCCACACAGTCCATCACATAGGGAGTCCCCTTATACCCGAATTTTCTGATCAGAAGATCCATATCCTGATTCTCTCCGAAACAATGGACTCCCGGAGCCATCACAATCAGCTCTCCCCCGTCGGCAATGGCCATCCGGGTTCTGTAGATACTCTTGTTTCCCAGCCAGGTACTCCGGAACTCATCGGGGCTCAGGTAGACAACAACCTTT
>JAQQAM010000104.1 GCA_028532905.1 Spirochaetales bacterium | reverse complement strand
AGCCGACGCCCGACGCGGCGGCCGACTCGTGGGGGCTGGCGGATGCGCTTGCGGCAGACGACCACGTGGAGATGGGCGCGGCGCTGGCTGCTGCGCGTGACGCGGGGGCCTGGGATGGCACCGTGCCGCGCGCCAGGGCCTCGGCCATGCACATAGGCCTTGCCAGAGACACAGACCTGTTTACCAGAGGCATGACCGGCAAAGATCTGTCTGCCCTGAGTTTTCTGTTCCCCTTCTCCGATCTGGAGCTGGTCAATTCCATATTAAGAAACAATATTCAGCTCAGCGATCTGGCCTATTACAGACAGGTCCTGGAAAACCTGATGGAATACAAGGGACTGGCCCTGTGCTACCTGCCCGGGGGCTGTCCTCAGAACCTGATGGGGATTCTGGGAGATTTTATCCTGTCTCTCCAGGAGATTCATTTTGCCGCTCTTTTTGCCAATAACAGCGAGGCCATCTCCATCTCCTTCCGGAACAACTGGAGCGACAAGGATGCTTCGCTCATCATGAAACAGTTCACAGCCGGAAAAGGACGGGGCGGCGGTCACAGGGAAATGGCAGGGGGTATACTGGAGCCACAGGATTCACCTGATCCGGCCCTCTGGTTTGAAGAACTCAAAACTCTTCTGAAACAGTAAAGCAGGTTTTTCTAGGCGCTGCGGGTCAGCTTATCCTGACTCAGACAGTCATTCCGGGGGCAGATGCTGTAGGGCACAGAGCCGCTGTAGATCCGCTGGACCTCTTCTTTGACCCGTTCCACCGTATTATTCTTTTCTGACAGGTGACACAGAAAGATCTGCTTCAGACGACAGTTCGCCTCCTTTGCCAGTTTTCCCATAAACACCGCAGCATCCAGATTGGAAAGATGACCCCGGTCAGAGAGGATTCTCTTTTTCAGAAAGGCGGGATAGGGCCCGTTATGGAGCATCTCAGGGGAATAATTGGATTCCAGGAACAGGTAGTCGGACTGCAGAGCCAGCTGGAACATCTCATCGCTCACCGTGCCCGTGTCTGTAATGATGGTAAAGGTCTGCCCTCCCATGGACAGATGAAAACCGATTGACCGGGGAGCATCATGGGAGGTTTCAAAACACCTGAACTGAAGAGACTCAAAGCTGTAATCCCGTCCGGGAAAGATATCCAGCCTGTTAAGCCCCTCCTTCCGGCAGTGTTTTTCCAGAGGCATATGACCATGGGTCACCACAGGAATCTTCAGAGCAGCCGAAAGAGCTTCCACCCCCTTGAAATGATCGCTGTGATGATGGGTGAGAAAAATAAAAGACAGGTGTGACTCTTTGAACTCCAGCTGCTTCATCCGGCGCCGGAACTCGGTCAGGGTATAACCGTTATCGATGAGAATAGAGAAATTATTATGCTCAAATATCAGTCCATTGGCAGCCGAACCGCTGCCCAGCACGGCAAATCGTGTCCTGTCAGCCTTCAATCCATGTCTTCCAGGTTTCGGGATCATAACCGACACTCACCTTGCCGTCGCAGCGTACAACGGGTGTCCTGATCAGTTCGGGATGAGCCGGCAGTTCTTCCATGGGATCAAAATCCATATAGGCGAACTTCTGTTTGTACAGTTTGGAATCGCTGTCGATCAGATCATCCGCAGAAACCCTGGCCAGAATATTGCGCAGTTCCCCGGGGCTCAGCCCTTTTTCCGCTAAATCAAGCTTCTGAAACTTCACACCCCGTTCTTTGAAAAAACGCTCGGCTTTTCTGGTATTCTGGCACTTCTTAATGCCGATAATCTGAATATTCAAGGTAGTTCTCCCGACTCTTTGTGCAACCGCAGTCACTGTGTCTGCAATTATGGAGATTACCGGGCATTTTGTAAATCAGTACAGCCGGCTTTACCCGAAATGGGGAGCATACTATAATGGCGGCACACTTTTTACGACCAGCAGCCATGAGGGAGGATTCCACCATATGAATCAGATCAGAAAGAACAGCATCAAAGGCATTTTCATCATCACATTTCTGCTCTGCGCCCTGGCTGTGACAGCCTCGGAAGAACAGGGCTCTCCCGAAATGAAAGCCTACCTCCCCTCCTACAGGATGTCTCAGCTCTTCCGTCATGATCTGAACGGAAATACCGCCTGGTACAGCATGCACCCCTATGCTCTGAGCCCCGGAGCCTCCTATACCAGAGACCTCCCCCCGGACTACAGCTTTTCCCGGGGAGAAAAAATTCTGACCCACTATAATGAGATTCTCTACTTTTCCCTGGACATGAAGGGTTATCCCGATGAACTGTTAAGCAGCAGCCAGGAGGGGGACCTTTTGTATCTCCAGAGACTGGTACAAAACTCGGATTCCAGACTCTCCTTGTGCATCACCGGATCTTCCAGCGACTTTATTCCTGTCCTCAGAGAGGAGAACCGGAAGGATTCCCTGTTAAAGGAGCTGAACCGGATAATGGAGCGCTACTCCCTGTCGGGGCTGGACCTGGACTGGGAGTTTCCCCGGAACGATCTGGAAAAAGAGTTCTATCTGATCTTTTTAAAGGATTTGAGAGGACTGTGTGACACTAAAGGCGCCAAACTGACCATTGCAGTGAGCCGCTTCCGCCCCCTGATTCCCGAAAGCTATGCCCTGGCCGATGAGATTCACCTGATGAGCTACGATTTCTACGGACGCCACAGTACCAAGGAGAGCACAAAAGAGGCTCTGGAATACATGGCCGCCCGCTATGATATTCCCTATGACAAAATGCTTATGGGCATCCCCTTCTACGGCCGGATCTTTGACGGATACTCTCCGGATTACTGGAAAAAAGCCCAGTCCTACAGAGAGATCGTATACCAGAACGAGGTACTTCCCCAGGACGATGAAGCAGACGGCTATTATTTCAACGGCATGGAGACGGTACGCCGGAAGGCCGAACTGGGACTCAACCTGGGACTCAACGGATTCTTTGTCTGGGAAATCGGCCAGGACTCCTTCGGCCGGGAATCTCTGACCCATGTGCTGAACACAAGTATCAGGGCAGACTGAGCACCCCTCAGCCGACCGTCCTCAGTAGGTCCACTCCATCCCTAAAACAAGCTTCAGGCTCTCTCTGTCATAACCTGTCTTGGGCCACAGCTCAAAAACACAGCCCCCCCCGGCTTTCAGACGGCAGCTGCCCAGGGGAATAAACTCTTCCAGGCCGGTAGTAAGATTCAAAACTCCCGGCTCCGCCTGAACCGATACACGCAGGCTGTCAGACCGCCCGGGTGCCGGACTCCGTTTCACCTCAGTTGCCGCCTCCCATTCCAGCACCCTGTCCCTGTCGTGGCTCACAGAAAACTGCCCCCGGCTTCTCCAGATGTTACCATTCCATCCGCTCCCGGCAGTATAGATGTGGTTGTACAGATACACAGGCGTTTCAGAGTCGGGAGACGGCGGCAGCAGTTCATATTCGGCCTGACAGGGAGCCAGAGCCACAAGGAGTTCCCCCTTCACCTTCAGGGCATGGAGCAGAGCCATCTTCTCTCCGCAACTGTCAGCCGTCATGTGCCAGTTCACCAGTCCCTGAAATCCGTTTGCCAGTTTCAGGGAAAAACGCTCATCCACTGTCACAGGGGAATCGGGCCGCTCCCTCCGGCTGTTCTGATAGTAGGGGCTCACATAGAGACAGCGCAGCTGATTATCCCAGAAGCGCCCGTAGCTGATCAGCCCCGGCAGCACAGAATACCCGGGAACACTCTGCTCACTCAGAGAAAGGGCCGACAGCAGCCGCCAGGTGGAGGCAGGCCGCTCGGCTTTAATTTCGCCGGCCAGATGATACAAAGGCAGATCCGGCTGCACAGGGGATGAGAGAAACCAGTCTCCCCCGCTTTGATCTTCAGGGTTCGGATCACCCAGCACAACAGAAAGCCCTCCGTTGATCTCCGTATAGGCTCCCGGCCTGAATACCGACCAGAAGGCGGACTGCAGAGCCTCCTCACCACCCCGGAAAAACACCCCGCCCCTCCCGTCTAGTGTGTAGGCCGCTGCCGGAGCATCCAGTCTTCTGCCGGATGACCGGTCTGCCCTCAGCCCCGGCTTGTCTTTCAGGGCTGCAGGACTCAAGAGGGACTCCATTTCAATAAACTTCCACAGCCCCGCCGGCTTAAAGGAACCGATCTGAATCCGGGGATTCTCCAGAATAAAGCGGGAGGGCACAAACTCTCCCTCCCGGGTGCAGAGAATCTGAACCTCCGCCAGAGCCTGATCATCCTCCACACGATACAGAAAAGTACCCCCCTCCCGGTTATTCACCCCGGTGCGGATGGTCTGCCCACTCTGGGCCCCGGATGTGCCGGCAATAGAGAGTAATAGAATCAGAATCATCAGGATCATAGAAGATTAAGGGCTCTTGCGGATCTGCTGCTTCAAAAGGCGTTATAAATAAAAAGAGGCTGTCTCCAGTGGTGACAGCCTCCAGCTCCTTTTTTATGGGTACCGGATCAGGATACCCATATCTCCTTTTTTATATTGCCCTTCCAGCTGCTAAACAGCTGACAACCATTCAAAAATGTCGTTAAAGACCTCTTCCCGTCCCTCTTCATTGAGACACTCATGTCTGAAGTCTTTTTTCAGTGTAAGGGTAAGATTCTTTATCCCCGCCCTTTTATAGGAATCGTGTACCTGCTGAACACCCTTGCCCTGGGTTCCGCCCACAGGATCTGCCGTTCCAGAATAGATCAGCATAGGCAGATCAGAAGGAGTAGAGCGGAAGCAGTCAGGATTGTTGATAATCTGCAAGCCGCTGAACAAATCGCCAAACATACCACTGGTACAGATAAAGCCGCAGTAAGGGTCATCCAGATATTTTTTTACCTGTTCCCTGTCCCGAGACAGCCAGCCGAAACCTTCGGGAAACTCATTCTGAAAAGGTTTATTGAAGGAACCGAAGCTCATGGTATCCAGAACTTTGCTTCTGTGTTTCCTGCCTCTGAAAAGAGACTCCACAGCGGCAATCCCCTTGGCCGCAGCCAGCAGAAGCCCCGGATGGGAACCGGTACCCGACAGGATCACTCCTGACAGATCATTTCCGTAAAGACTAAGATAGTGACGGGTCAGAAAAGACCCCATGGAATGACCAAAGAAATAAACAGGCAGGTTCTTCTGCTCTTCAACAGCAAGAAGATACAGCGCCCTGATATCACCAATCACCTTCATCCAGCCCTTTTCATCTGCAAAAAAACCGCAGTTCTCTTCCGAGCCGGCTGTTTTACCATGGCCTCTGTGATCCTCACCGTAAACGGCAAATCCCTTTTCTGCCATAAAGCGGGCAAAATCGTCATACCGGGCAATATGCTCGGCCATACCGTGATTTATAATTAAAACTGCTTTTGGCGGCGCATCAGAGGGGAGCCATTTCATGGCGTGAATTGTTTCTTTACCTTCACCTGAAAAGGTGAAGGATACTGACGCGGGGGCTGAATCATTGTTTATCACAGCAGATATTATACACTTGTTTTCTGAATCGACAAAGCTTTTTTTGCAGTTAATTATGACTCATTCCCTATCCTTTCAAAAGGGATCAGAAAGTCCCCTGTAAGACACAAAGTATCCCCCTGTAAACCCGGAAAGCACACAAAAAAAGTAGATAAATATTTAGCGTTTTCTCCATAGTTTTTCCTGACTCTATTGCATTTTCCTTTTCTACAGGTACAATTAAATAAAATTTAAATTTCAACCTTGAATAGGTATTATTTATATCAGTATCAAGTTGGTTTATCAGTTCTGGAGGAATTTATGGTTATTTTAACACTGAACTGCGGAAGTTCTTCTGCAAAATTTCAGGTTTATGACTGGGACAAAAAAGAAGTCCTGGGTGTAGGAATGGTAGAAAGAATCGGACAGGAGATCTCAAACATTGAGCACAGCCCCCTGGGCAAGCCCGAGTTTGAAGAAAAGAAAGCCTGTCCCACTCACAAAGAAGCTGTTGAGTGGATCATCAGCACCATCCTGGATAAGGATGCCGGATGCATCACAGATATGAGCGAAATCAAAGCTGTTGGACACAGAGTTGTACACGGCGGAGAAGCCTTCAAAAAATCAGTTGTTGTAGACGAAGAAGTTCTCAAGGCCTTTGAAGATCTGAACCACCTTGCCCCCCTTCACAACCCCGCTAACATTCTGGGTATCAGAGGCGCCATGCAGGTTCTCCCCGATGTTCCCCACTGTGCCGTTATGGATACAGCCTGGCATCAGACCATGCCCGCCCTCTCTTTCATGTACGCCCTCCCCTACGAGTGGTATGAAAAGAATAACGTCCGCCGTTACGGATTCCACGGAACCTCTTACCTGTACACTGCCAAAAGAGCAGCCGTTCTTCTGGGTAAAGAAGCTTCCGAGACCAATGTCATCATCGCCCATATCGGAAACGGCGCCTCCATGTGTGCCGTCAAAGACGGTAAAGGATACGACACCTCCATGGGTATGACTCCCCTGGAAGGTCTTATGATGGGAACCAGAAGCGGTGACATCGACCCTGCCATCGTCACCTACATGATGAACGAAACCGGAATGGACACCAAAGAAATGGATGCCACCTTGAACAA
Organism: Spirochaetales bacterium; assembly: GCA_028532905.1. Classification (GTDB taxonomy): domain Bacteria; phylum Spirochaetota; class Spirochaetia; order DSM-2461; family DSM-2461; genus Oceanispirochaeta. The sequence goes on along the minus strand of JAQQAM010000104.1, from coordinate 2,317 downwards.
GAAAAGCGGCGTCCTTGGAATCACCAAAGACATCGTAGACAGAAGAGACGTTCAGGCAGGTGTGGAAAAAGGCGACACCATCTGTACCCTGGCTCAGGATATGGAAGCCTACAGAATCAAGAAATACATCGGTTCCTACTATGCCGCCCTGGGCCGCGTGGACGCCATTGTCTTCACCGCCGGTGTGGGAGAAATGAACCCCACCTACAGAGTAAAATCCCTTTCCGGTCTGGAAAATATGGGCATTAAACTGGATGAGAAAAAGAACCAGGCCTCTGTCTCCAGAAACTGTGAAACCTGCATCTCTGCCGATGACTCTCCCGTCAAGGTATTTGTCATCCCCACAGACGAAGAGCTGGTCATGACAGAAGACACCTACGCTCTGATGAACGGAAGCTACGATGTACATGAAAACTACACCTACTACTTCCAGAGCAAAGACTACAAAAACAAAGCCAGAGAAAGAGCTCTTCCCGGCAACATCGAGAAGAACCCCGCCCTCAAAGACGTGATTGTAGAACCATAATTTTTCACAGAACTGATTCTATAACAGAAAGCAACAAGGCAAAGCCAAAGGATTTTTTCCTAAAGGCTTTGCCTTTTTTTATGTTCTTATTTTTATTGGGAAAACCCTGCCCCCATCCGGCGGCAGGACCGGGCTTTGCGAGGCTCCGTTGTCACTCCGGCCCCTGCGGGTCAGCCTCCGGCTCCTCTTCAATCCCTTTTTCAATTTTTTTCCTCAACACTAACTAAAGTTAGTATTAAAAAACATAGAGAAGATTTCAAATCTGGGTTACAGTTTACTGAGCCCCGACTCGCAGATACAGATTTATTCAGATTTGAAGCATGTTGTTTTTATTTATGAAGTTATATTAAGGGAACAGGACGCTCTTTTTTTTTGTTAAATGGGTAAGTAATTGGGGAAATAGTAGTTACTTATTTTTTATGATAAGATAGTGAAAATATTAGATATAGAGGCAAATATGGCTAACTTAAAGCATAACTTAGACATTATCCAACAGAAGGCGAGAGAAAGAACAGTAAAAACTCAAACTATTGAATATGACCTTGAAACTCTTGTAAAAAAAATAAAAAGAGGCATCATTAAGCTTAATCCCGATTATCAAAGAAAACACCGATGGAAAAATGATTTTTCCTCAAGACTAATTGAAAGCCTAATATTAAATATACCTATTCCTCTCATCTATATATCACAAGATATTGATGTCGATACGGAAATTGATGAGAATGTTGCTAGATACTCAGTTATTGATGGTCAACAAAGATTAACTGCCATTTATGAGTTTTTCAACAATAGCTATAGGCTCGAGGGAATGGATATATTAGAGGAATTGAATGGTTTAAAATACAATCAATTGCCCCCATTTCTCATTAGAAGACTAGAAGAAAGAAGTATTAAATGTTTGCGTATTGATTCTACTGTTGATAGCCAAGTAAAGTATGATATATTCGAAAGACTTAACAGCGGTTCAGTAAAACTTGAGCCTCAAGAGTTGAGAAATGCAACTTGTAGAGGTCCTTTTAAACACTTAATAAAAAAGTTAGCAAAAACTGAAGTATTTATAAATTTATGCAAATTGGATCCTGATTCCTCGAGAGTTAATAAAATGGAAGATGAGGAGCTCGTTTTACGTTTTTTTGCATTAACTTATAAAAATGGATATAAAGAATATAAAGGAAAATTCAAAGGTTTCCTTACAAATAAAATGGAATATTTTAATTCATTAGAAAGTGACGAACTAATTGAAATGGAAAATCAATTTTCTAATGTGTTCACAAAAATAAAAACAGAGATAGGGGATAATCCTTTTAGAAAATATAAATATGAAAAGAATGAGTATAAATTAATGTCTAATTTCAATTCTGCAGTTTTTGATGCAATAGCTGTAGCAAGCTATTTGAACATAGATAAGGGCATAAATTACTCTTCAATTAAAAGTCTATTCAAAAATCCTGATTTTTTTCAAACAGTTGAAGGAAGTGTCAATGATGCTACCAAGATAAACAAACGAATAAAATTTGTTTCGGAACTTTTTCAATGAGCACTTTTATTTCAGACTTAACTTCAACAATTCAAAGCAACACTAGAGAAGTTGAATTACTTATTTCGAAAGCAAAAAATAATAAAGCAAAAGATGAAGATTATTATAATTCATTATGTAGAGCAGTAATTGTTCTAAACATTGCACATTTAGAAGGATTTACGAAGTCATTAATTAGATCAATTGTCCATGATTTAAATAGGAATCTTAGTTTTGGGAATTTACCAAAAATGATACAGAGAACTTACTGTATG
>JAQQAM010000103.1 GCA_028532905.1 Spirochaetales bacterium | reverse complement strand
ACCAAAGAGGTAAGTTTTTGGGCATTTACTCGTTCTCTTGCTCCCTCGCATGATGTTTGCTCTTTAGCGGCAGCAGCATGGCACAGGTGCGATTCATACGAGAGGGTATTGACATTGGGTATTAGGTTTTGTCTGGACAGCCCGGAGGAAAAAATAATGCCGGATACTCAAAAACTGGTTATACCGGAAGTAGAGGCAGACCTGTCTCTTCTTGAATCAGATCCCGAGGGGTTTTCGGAGCTTTTTGATCAGCTGGGCCGTCCGGCGTCCATTGGGAATGCACCCTGGAAGGAGTTTCCCGATAAACCGGAAGTGTCTTTCCGTACCGCCTGGTCAGGTAATCTCATGTTTTTGAAGTATACAGTGAAAGAGAGGGAGATTCTGGGAAGTTTTGCCAGGGATTTTTCGGATGTCTATAAAGACAGTTGTGTGGAGCTTTTTCTGTCGCCCGAGGAAAAGGATTATTACTATAATCTGGAATTCAACTGTATTGGCAGCTGCCTTATGCAGAAAGGGCCGGGTCGGGAAAACCGGGAAGTCTTCTCACAGGATATTGCGGACAGAATCATCCGTATCCCTTCATTAGGGAGGGAGCCTATTCACCGGTTTCATGAAGGGCTGGCGGCTGAGGCTGCTTCCTGGTCTCTTATGCTTGTTATCCCGGCTTCTGTTTTTACCTATGAAACAATTGATTCTTTCAAAGGGGTCAGGATGAAGGGAAATCTGTATAAATGCGGAGATGAGCTGGAGACTCCTCATTATCTGTGCTGGAACAGAATTGAGACAGAACAGCCCGACTTTCACAGACCCGATTTTTTCGGCGAGCTCTGGTTTTCCTGACTCCCAGGGTACCCGGTTCCTGAAACATTAAGAGTTGGTTTGATTTTTTGCTGTTTACTAATAAATAAACAAAGAATAATATAAAAATAAACATAAGATTAACCTTTCCTGAATATTATTGTCCCTGAATTATAGGAAAGCATTCGGTCGGATTGGACTGAGTGTATATTTATTCAGGAGTAATCTAAAATGAAACGTCTTCTTTCCGCTATTCTTATGTCTCTTCTGGCCGTATCCCTTTTTGCAGGGGGGCAGAGTGAAGAGAAACAGGTCTCATCTCAGTCAATGGAAAATGAGACAGAGGTAAAAGAGATTCAGTTCTGGTATGCCTTCAGCGATGACAAAAGATCCGGATGGATTAAAGGTCTTGCAGAAGAGTGGAATGCTTCTCAGTCAGAATATAAAATAATTGCAGAACCCAAAGGAAGCTACAGAGAAACTCTTCAGGCCTCTGTTCTCGCGTCCCGTCAGGGTGTCGCTCCCCATCTGGTTCATATTTTTGAAGTGGGAAGTCAGCTGGCTCTGGATTCGGGGATCTTTGAACCCATCGGCAATGTCGGAACCTTTGATACGTCTGATTACATTGAACCGGTTCTCAACTATTACACCCTTGACGGAACAGTCAACTCCATCCCTTTCAACAGTTCCTCTCCCATTCTCTACACAAACCGGGATATGATGAAACAGGCTGGACTGGATCCCTCCAATCCTCCCCGGACATTTGAAGAGATACTTGCCGCTTGTGAGCAGGCAAAAGCAGCGGGTGTGGAAAATGCCGGTCTTGGTTTCAATGTTCACGGCTGGTTTTTTGAACAGTGGCTGGCACAGCAGGGCGCTCCCATTGTCAACAATGGCAACGGACGTGACGGAAGAGCAACAGAAACGATGCTCGACAGCACAGAATCCAAAAAAATATTCGGCTTCATAAAAGAACTGAATGACAAGGGGTTCTACAAATATACCGGTAAGCTGGAAGACTGGGGCGGTTCTGATGCCATATTCCAGGAAGGACAGGTTATGTTCCATATAACCTCCACTGCCGATCTTGGTAATATCACTTCGGCTATCAACGGACGGTTTGAAATGGGCACCGGAATGCTTCCCATTCCCGGAGACAGTGACAGAAACGGAGTTGTTATCGGAGGCGCCAGTGTCTGGCTGACCAAGGGACATCCCATGGATGAAATGGAAGCTGCCAGAGACTTCATCCTGTTTTTGACAAATACAGATAACATGATCGACTGGCATAAAATGACCGGTTACTATCCTGTAAGAAACAGCTCTGTAGATAAACTGGAAAATGACGGATGGTTTGCTGAAGCACCCACCAGAACCATCGCTTTTACTCAGCTGCTGGAAACTGTTCCCAATCAGGCTACTGCCGGTGGTGTCATGGGTACCTTCGGCGATACGAGAACTATTGTTGAAGAGGCTATTCAGAAGATTCTCAATGGAGCCGATGTGGATGCTGCAGCGGAGGAAGCCAAGAAACTGGCAGACCTTAAACTCATCGAGTACAACAAGAATTTCTAATTCACCCTGATAATTGAAAAACAAACAACAGTAATTTCGGGGCTGACCGGAACTCTTCGGTCAGCCTCCGTATTTTCCGGAGCTCTCACTGATGAATAATCAAAGCCAATATAAATCCAGGGTGCTTCCCTGGATCTTTCTTATGCCCACCTTACTGGTGCTGCTGGTTTTTTTGTACTATCCGGCGTGGCAGTCCATAATCCTGGGTCTGTTCAGAAGTAATCTTTTTCTGGGGACAAGACAGTTTATAGGACTGGAGAATTTTAAAAATCTGTTTACAGGGCCACTGGCTCCTGCCTATTATCAGGTCTTTTTACAAACTCTTGTTTTTTCAGTCCTGGTCATCTTTCCCGGACTGCTGATCAGCCTGATACTGGCGGCTATGACCAGCTCCCTGGGTTCAGAAGGCAAGGTCTACAGAATCCTTCTGATATGGCCTTATGCATTGTCTCCTGCGGTGGCTGGTACCATCTTTTCTTTTATGTTCAATCCTGAGACGGGAGCTGTGAATACAATTCTCCGCAGCTTTACCCCCTTTTCTCCCCGTTGGCTGGATCATCCGATTCTGGCCTTTCTTCTGGTTGTATGCGGATGTATCTGGAAAAATCTGGGATACAATATCGTTTTTTATCTGGCATCGCTTCAGAATGTTCCCAAGGCGAATTATGAAGCCGCCGAACTGGATGGTGCCGGTATGATAACCAGGTTTTTCAGGATTACCATGCCTCTGGTCAGTCCTGTCACCTATTTTCTTATTTTCACCAATCTCTCTTATGCCCTTTTTGAAGCCTTTGCTCTTGTTGATCTTCTGACCAGAGGAGGGCCTGTCGGTGCAGCTCCTCTGGATAATGCCGGTCTGACAACGTTTCTGATCTACAAGGTTTTTCAGGACGGTTTCGGCGGGAGCAGTAATATGGGATTTGCCGCAGCCCAGAGTGTTGTTCTCATGGTTCTGGTGGCTCTGATTACGGTCTTTCAGTTCAAAGTCGGAGAAAAACGGGTACATTACGGAGGAGCTGCATCATGAAAAAGAAAAGGATGACCCATGTCGTACTCAGCATCGCTGTATTTCTAATTGCTTTTCCTCTTTTATTTGCTCTGATTAAGGCAACACAGAGTCCGGGACAGGTCATGTCTGCCAGACTGTTGCCGGGAACTATGTTTATCAGCAATGTCAGAAGCATTTGGGAGAACTACAGCTTTTACCGGTATATGTTGAATTCCATGAAAATCTCTCTGATTATAATGTTTGGAAAGACCTTCCTCTCGTTCTTTGCTGCCTTTGCTCTGGTGTTTATGAGTTTCAGAGGTAAAAAGGTTATATTTGCCTTTATTCTCGTCACTCTGATGATGCCCACAGAGATGCTCATCATCGGGATGTTTGATCTTGTTTCCCTGCAGCCTCCAGCCGGTACAGCTGAGTTTCTGGCCTGGTTTGCTCATCCCCTGAAGGTTTTGTTTGAACCGGTTCGCTATGGATTCGGCTGGACAGATAAAGCCGTTTCGGTAATTGTTCCGTTTCTGGCATCGGCAACAGGTGTTTTTCTGTTCAGACAACATTTCAGAAACATACCCGGTTCTCTTATGGATGCCTCTCTTATTGACGGGGCAGGCCCCTGGCGTTTTATTTTTCATGTTTTGTTTCCGTTAAGCCGGAACACAGTGGGAGCTCTTTTTGTAGTTCAGTTTGTCTATGCCTGGAATCAGTACCTCTGGCCCAGGGTTATTATCAGAAATGAAAGTGCCCAGGTGGTTCAGGTCGGATTGAAAGCTCTGATCGGAAACGCTGAGGGGGTGGAATGGGGACAGGTTATGGCGGGGGCGGTTATAACTATGATTCCCCCTCTCATCATCCTCATACTTCTGCATGATCAGTTTATGAAGGGGATTGCTCTTTCAGACAGTAAATAGATTATTCTCTGTTTTTGGAATCTATGATAATTGTGACCGGGCCGTTATTACAGATTTCCACTTCCATGGAGGCTCCGAATTCTCCGGTGCGGACCGTCAATCCTGTTTTCTGCCGTATTTCACTTATGAAGCTTTCATAAAGGGGAATCGCCGTTTCCGGCGGTGCCGAAAGGCTGAAGGAGGGACGGTTCCCTTTTTTGGTACTGGCAAAAAGGGTGAACTGGCTGACAATCAGCATTTCTCCCTTTATATCCTGTACCGAAAGATTCATTCTGTCCTGATCATCTTTGAAGATGCGCATTCCCGCAATTTTACCCGTCAGCCAGTTGATGTCCTCCTGGCTGTCTTCCGGTGAGATCCCCAATAGGATCATCAGGCCCGCAGCAATGCTGCGGGTTTCGCTGCCGTCAATGGTGACGGATGCTTTTGAAACTCTCTGTAGAACGGCTTTCATTTATTTCAGAGCCACGGCTTCAATTTCGATCTCACCATCCAGGGGAAGACGGGCTGCTTCCACAAGTGACCGGGCAGGTTTATGGTCTGTAAAAAACTCTTTGTAAACGTCATTGATTCTGGAGAAGTTGCCCATATCTTTGACAAAAACAGTCACTTTAACAACTTTTGACAAATCCGTACCGGCTTCCTTCAGGACGGCTTCTACATTAAGAATAGCTCTTCTGGTCTGCTCTTCAATAGGACCGTCCAGAAGTTTACCAGTAGACGGGTCGATAGGCAGCTGGCCGGATGTAAACACCATGGTTCCGGTGTCGATTCCCTGGGAATAGGGGCCTACAGCCGCGGGGGCTTTTTCTGTTTTTATTGCGTTCATTTTGTATGATCTCCTGAAATCGGCAGGGACTGCCCGAATTTTCAAACCCCTTCCCTTGGCGGAAGGTCTCAGAGGGCAGTTATCCATTCTATGTAATACAGATAATCTACTTTTTCCTGATTAAAAAAGCAATTGCTATAATTGACAGAGTCTGAGTATCCGGGGAATAATTTTATTACATGAAGAAGTATATATTTGTTACCGGCGGTGTTTGTTCCAGTCTTGGGAAAGGTCTGGCTTCAGCATCTCTGGGTACCCTCCTTGAAAGCAGAGGGTTTTCTGTTTGTATGATTAAAGTAGATCCCTACCTCAATGTTGATGCCGGGACCATGAGCCCCTATCAGCATGGTGAGGTTTATGTAACTGATGACGGTGCGGAAACCGATCTCGATCTTGGTAACTACGCACGGTTTACCAATTCCCCTTTGAGCGCAGCTCATTCCCTGACAACCGGTCAGGTTTATGATGCGGTTATCAGAAAAGAGCGGGAAGGGAAATTCCTGGGCAAGTGTGTGCAGGTTGTTCCTCATATAACTGACGAAATTAAAAGAAGAATCCTTGTACTGGGTGAAAAGCCGGAGATTGATATTACAATTGTTGAAATCGGCGGTACTGTTGGAGACATCGAGTCCATTCCTTTTCTGGAAGCCGTGCGGCAGATTATTCATGAAAAAGGTCATGCCAATGCCCTGTCTGTTCACCTCACTCTGGTTCCCACAGTTACCGGTGGAGAGGTCAAGACCAAGCCCACTCAGCATTCTGTTAAAGAGATGCGGGAAATCGGTATACAGCCCGATGTTCTTCTCTGCCGCTGTCAGGAAGAGCTGGAAGATGATCTGAAAAAGAAAATTGCCCAGTTTACCAATATTGATTATGACTGTGTTCTTTCTGCTCACGATGTGGATACGACAATCTATGAAATTCCTGTTGTTTATCACAATCAGGGGATGGATGATGTTGTGTGCCGGAAAATGGGGCTGAGAAGCAGAAAATCACAGATTACAAATACCTGGGGAAAGCTGGCTGATATTCACAAGAATGCAGAAACCACTGTCAATATCGCCATGGTCGGAAAGTATATCGAACTGGGAGATGCCTATAAATCAGTGGATGAAGCCCTGGTGCATGGTGCATTTGCCAATAAAGTCCGGCTGAATCTGACAAAGGTGGATTCTGAAAATATCGAAAAGATTATGGCTGAGGGGAAATCTCTGGATGAAGTCCTCGGGGAGTTTGACGGTATTCTGATTCCCGGCGGTTTCGGTTCCAGAGGTATTCTGGGAATGGTGCAGGCGGCCAGATATGCCAGAGAGAATAAGATTCCCTGTTTCGGTATCTGTCTGGGACTCCAGATTATGGTTATCGAGTACAGTAGAACGATTCTGGGTATTGCTGATGCCGACAGTTCGGAATTCAGGCCCGAAGGGGATAATTCTGTCATTTCTCTTCTGGAAGAGCAGGTGGATGTAACAGCGTACGGCGGTACCATGCGTCTGGGCTTAAGCGAGTCTGTTGTGAAAGAAGGAAGCAATGTCTATAAGGCTTACGGTTCCACAAGTATCTTTGAAAGACACAGACACCGGTATGAAGTGGCCAATAAATACAGAGATGATCTGGCGAAGGCAGGACTTGTCCTGTCAGGTACCACTCCTGACGGATCTTTAGTGGAAACTGTGGAATGGCCCGATCATCCCTGGGGTGTGGGTGTACAGTTCCATCCGGAATTCACATCCTCTCCCATTAAAGCAGGACCTCTTTTCAAGGATTTTATTTTCCATTCTCTTAAGAGTGCCGGAAAGAAGTAAAATCTGACTAGTTGATTCCAGTAAAAAAAAAGCCGCTCCGGTTATCCGGGCGGCATTTTTTTTCAGATTGCAGGATCAGTCTTCTGAGCAGGTCCGGCAGGGAACAAGCAGTACAGGAATCTTCAGCTTTTTAAGAAGATCCGCCCCCACGCTGCCTTTAATCATATGGGTTGCCGCATTAGTTGTGTGTGAACCGATAATGACAAAATTAGGATCGAACTCCCTGGCGCTTTTACAGATGGCTTCTGAAACACCACCGCTGAGGATTGATGTATCCACTTCAGCTCCCTTGTCTTTGCAGATGTGTTCGAACTTTTCCATCTTCTTGTTTTCCTTGATCATTTTCAGGGAAATGTCATCTTTCTGATTTGCCACAACGTGGCTGCTGGCCTTTCCTCTATAAGGAGAGACATAGATCAACTTCAAAGCAGCTCCGGTTTTAACAGCAAAGCTGCAGGCTTCTTCTACTACACTACTGCTGATTTCAGTGAAATCCAGACATACAAGTATTCTCTTCATAAATAAATTCCTCTTGATTATATTATCAGTGCTGAACATTCAAATAGCAACATAATTAATCTATAAATAATTATCTAATTAAGTCAATTAAGTATGTTCTATAAAGGCTGATTTTTATGTGATTTTTAAAAGAAAAAAAAGAATTCAAAAAAAAGAAAAAACAGTGTTGACAAAAAAAGGCGATAAGTTATATATTCACGGAGCGCTCGGGGCGATAAGCCACGAACCGCACTGAACTAAATGTTCTTTTACAAAGGAATTAGAGAAGGGAAGTTGAAGTATTTGACGAAAGTCAAGCACTGGTAGTACGAATCCAATTTGGATCTTATCTGAGTCGTACCGGAGGGCAAAGCCTGAGGAACGATCTCATATTGATCCAGAATGTCGAACGTTAGTTTTCTTAAAGAGATAATA